>JAKLIC010000132.1 GCA_022709825.1 Bacteroidota bacterium
AACTATTTTCCTAATTTTAGAATGGCCGTGCTTCATCCGTATGAACTCATAAGTAATTTTGATTGGTTAAAAAATGGTTTAGTGGTGGAATCCGTACAAATTAGAAATGGTGAACGAGTATATCCCTCCAAACTAGTTCATTCAGAACAAGTAGCACTCGAATTAATTGTACTCAACTAATCAATAATCAATTTAGTTAATATTTTTAATATAAATTCAATGAAAAATATTGTCCTTTTGCTGATTATTTTCTGTTCATCGATTGTTTTTTCGCAAAAATATACTTTCAATTTTGCAACGCATTACGAATTATATTTTGCAAAGAAAAAATATGAAACGGTATCATACAGCAATACGGACAATCCAAATATATTTTTGTATTTTTATAACACTGATGGAAAACGCACTGCAAAGCTCGTGGATACTGAACAAATGCAAAATCATTTTTTTTCGGTAAGTAGGCAAGTAACAACGAATGTTGAAGTACTTCATTTTAAGTATATTAATTCTGAAAAAAAAGAAGAAAACAAACTATTTAGGCAGTATCCAACTTACTACGATTTTAAGACTACAAAAAGAGATTCATTATATAAAACGGTGGTGCTGCAATTCTATACCAATGAAAAGAAAAAGAAAGTAAATCTACGTCTGGAACTTAAAATTAAAGAGGCAGATGCAAACTATTTTCCCAATTATAGAATCGCAACGCTACACGGAGCATCAGAACGAAAAGAACTTAATTATACTGAAAATGGACTTGTGGTTGAAGCGTTTGATTTGACTAAAAAAAAGAAAAAGGAACAGGCAAAACTGATTTATTCTGAAAAGATTCAATTTGAATTAGTTGTACCCACTAAAAAATAATCGTTATTAAAGACTTAGACCATAACGGCATAACTTGCAAACTTTAACTATCGCCCCTTCTTCCATGCAAATTTACTTATTCGTTTAAATCAACTATCATGTCATCAATAACATTCCTTATACGAATCAAAACAAACCCTTCAGTTCATCAAGACAAAAAGATAAATTGACTGCAGTCGATTAAACAACTCATCAAGTTGAATTATCTCGTTTGTCTGTATGAATTCAAAAGTTTAACAAATACTAGCAAATTTTTAGTTTAATTAAAAAATGTTTTTGTAATCAATCCGCTTTTAGTTTTAGCTTTTGTATAAATAAACTTTTGTCTTTCAATTAGTTAAAAATCATTAACAACTCATTCACACTACAAAAAACATTTTTGGCACGGCAATTGAAAATAGCTAAACAAGAAGTTTAATAAATCACTTCTTAGTGAAAGCTGAAAAACTAAAGAGTAGGCAAAAAAGTTAAATCGAATGTGTCATGAAAAAAATTACCCTTTTAGTAGCCGTTAACTTGCTCGTAGGAAGTTTGGCTTTTGCATCAGAAACAATTGTGGATACTGATACCGACAGAAGACATAATGTAGCTGTACATTATATGGACGCAGAACCAATCGTTTTTATGGAACGCGAAATTGAATTTTACGTTTTCTTAAATGGTGATTTCGATTTCAATACCCGTCCACAAGATAGTCAAGGTGGTTACTATTACAAACGTGGAGCCACTGCCAGAGGAAATTCAGCCGTTGGTAACTTTGGTGTACGGATAGAACACGATAGTTTTGGTAGAGTTCGAAGAATTGGTAACGTTTTTATCAACTATGACAGCCAAAACCGTGTAAACAGAATTGGAACGGTTTATATGCGTTACAATAGATTTGCTCTTGCACAAATAGGTGGTATGGAACTTGTTTATAACCGTAAAGGTCATTTAGTAGATATGTTTGGTGAGGTCAAAATGAGAGCCCGTGCTTATGGATATGCCACAACAACCTATTATGGAAGTTCAAATTATTATACAAATACAGATTATGCCTATAACAATGATCCTTATTACTATTACAAAGCAGATGGTACTAAAGCATTAATTGAAGACAAAAAAGATAAAAAATAAGAATGTAGTAGAGTTAGTTAAAAGTTAGTTTGGTTAAGTTTGGTTGATTAAAGTCCTGTGAAACCCCAAGTAGCAGGACTTTTTATTTAATTAAGATTTCAATTATTAATAGTCAATTATTCAATCCTCATAATATATATTCTTTTTAAAATCTTTTCTATTACATCATTAATATCTACTGAAATTTTTAATTTGTAATTTAAAACCAAATAAAAAAATGATAGTAAAACTGACTTTAAAATGATATTAATAATGGGATGAAAAGGAAAATTCCAAAAATAAAAAACCATAAAAGTCAACCCAATTATTCCCAGTGAAAGCAATGTGTTCCTTGTAAATGGAAACAAATCCATCTTGATTACTACAAATAATAATTTAGCTAAACTATATAATCCTATCGATAATAGCGTGGCCAATGCAGCTCCTTCTATTCCAAAATTAGGAATAAAATACATATTCAGCGAAACGGTTAAAACAACCAAACAAACTCCTAACAACAAAACGGTTCGGTAATATTTAGAATTAAAAATAATTGAATTGTTATTGCCTAACATCAAATCAAAAAATTTTGAAATTGAAATAATAAAAACAACCGCTACTCCTCCACTATATTTTTCAGGCAATAAAGCATAAACCTGATGAATATTTGTCAAAATTCCAAGCATAATTAAACCTCCAATAACCTGAAGCGTGATAGATGCTTTTTTGTACAAATCATTCAGCTCAGTATGCTTTTTTCGAGCCATTAAATCTGTCGTAACCGGATGCGTAATTTGGTGCATAGCCCGCATTGGAACTGAAATTGTTAAAGCAATAAATATAGCAACCGAATAATAAGCAGCTTCTTTTAACGGAATATATTGCCCAATCATAAACTTGTCAATATCTAACAACATCACAGCGATACTGGAGGAAAAAATGATAAAAGCAGAATATATAATTACTTCTTTTTTCTCTTTTGGAAACTTCAAATGGAATTGTGGTTTTCTTATTTTGAAAGCCACAAATGCCATAATCAACATCATAGTTAAGTAAATAAAAACTAAACTGTAAACAAATTGAATGGAAGTTATCCAACCAAAATAAACGGCAAAAAGAAAAATACTAATAAAAATACGTAACAAAACTTCCTTTAAAAAATTACCGAAAACCGATTTCAAATGAACTTTAACCCAAGCATAAAAAATTTCAAAATAACCCATAAATAAGCCAATCACCGGGATTATCCATACATAGTCATAAATAATTGGATTTTCAACTGAAAGCTTAGAAGCTGTTTCAGGATAGAAAAAAAATAAAATTAAAAAAACGGGTATGATAATGAGCAACGGAAGCACTAAAACTAAATTTAAAAAACGAGATTTATCTTCTTCCGTTTGGTGTTCTGCGTAAAAGCGAACCAACGTATTTTGAATACCAAAGGCCATCAAAGGCATCATAATATTGGCAGAAGACAATAAAAAAGCAGTTAAACCATAATAGTCTTCACCTAAAAAATGAGTATACATAAACAAAGCATTAGCCGCACCAATAGCAAAACCAATGAAGGTTATAACGGTGTTTTTAACGGATTGATTGAGTACGATTCCCATAAAACTATGCTTCGTTTATGAAATTAACTAACTGTTGGGTTAGATTTTTACGGCTGTAATGTTGTAAACCTACCGGATAAACTTTTAAATTACTTTCTTTATAGAGCGAATAATGAGCTAAAATCGTTGTTTTTAATCGCTTTTTTTCATCATATCCGAAAAAAGTTCCAGTATTTGTTTCTTTTAAAATCATTTCAAAATCAGAAGCTTTTGGGCCAATAGCTATAATTGGCCGTTCAGAAACCATATATTCAAACAATTTTCCGGGAATAATGCATCGTGTTTCCTCAGAATCAATTTCAATTAGTAACAAAACCTGCGATTTACGTTGGTGCATAATTGCTTCCTGGTGTGAAACATAACCTAAATTGTCCACATATTTTGATAATTTAAATTCAGCTATGGAATCTAAAACATCTTGACTAATTTTTCCAATTAGTTTTAACCTGAAATCTGATGCAAAACCAGGCTCTTCTTTGACTAATTCTTTCAAAGCTTTCCAAAGAATTCTTGGATTTCTTTCGGATAAAAACGAACCAATATGAGCTAAGGTAAATTTTTCGTCTAACAACGTTTTAGAAACATCTTCAACGTCATAACCATTGGTAATTACAGCAATGGGGCGGTTGGTTATTTTTTCAAAATCAATCTTTGTGGATGGACTAGTCACACTAATTTTTGTTGCAGAACAGAGTACTTTCTTTTCTAATATCTTATGTTTCTTTTCTGATTTTTCTGTCAACATCAACTCTTTTTGGTAACCAATAGTCGTCCAAGGATCACGAAAATCAGCTATCCATTTTACATTTAATTGCTCTTTAAGTTCCAAACCGATTAAATGCAAACTATGCGGAGGACCACTGGTAATAATGGTTTCTATTTGATGCTCCTGAATATAATTCTCTAGA
>JAKLIC010000133.1 GCA_022709825.1 Bacteroidota bacterium
GAATTAAATTTGTACGATTTACGAAACAGTATAGGAATAGTTCCACAAGATGCTTTTCTTTTTTCGGACAGTATTAAAAACAATATCAAATTTGGTAAAGAAGAAGCTACTGATGAAGAAGTTGTTGAGGCTGCAAAAAAAGCAGTTGTTCACAACAATATAATCAATTTTAAAAATCAGTATGAAACCATCTTAGGGGAACGCGGAATAACGCTTTCCGGTGGACAAAAACAGCGTGTCTCTATTGCCCGGGCAATTATCAAAGATCCCGAAATCTTGCTTTTTGACGATTGCTTATCAGCTGTTGATACTGAAACCGAAGAGCAAATTTTGAATAATTTATTTGAAATTTGTAAAAACAAAACCACTGTAATTGTGAGTCATCGTGTATCTTCTGCAAAGAATGCAGACAAAATTATTATTCTTGAGGAAGGCGAAATTTTACAACAAGGCACTCATTCTCAATTAGTAAATCAAGAAGGTTACTATAAGGAATTGTATCTGAAACAACTTTCTGAAAAAGAATTGTCATAATTTTTTGATAATTCAATTATTTTTTAGATTTTTGGTTACAACTTACAACACTTAATTTGACAGAAAGATTATGAGAGAAAATGAAATGTTAGAAAAAGATGAGATTTTTTCTAAAGTTTTAAGAGCAGGAAGAAGAACTTATTTCTTCGATGTTAGAGCTACTAAAGCCGATGATTACTACATCACAATTACTGAAAGTAAAAAATTTACGGAGGAAGATGGTTCGTTTCACTTTAAAAAACACAAAATTTATTTATACAAAGAAGATTTTGTAGCTTTTAAAGAAATTTTAGATGATATGACTTCTTACGTTTTAGACCACAAAGGAGAAGAAGTAATTTCAGAAAGACATCAAAAAGATTTCAAAAAAGAATATGCTGTTGATGCAGATGAAACCGAAGATTCTCCGAAAGCAAGTTTTACAGACATCGATTTTGATGATATTTAAAAAAGCAAATCCCTTCTGAAAAGAGGGGATTTTTTTTAACCAATTCGCAAACCATTTGCTACTTTTACATCAGAAGTTAAAAGTACAATATCATTCTCCTCTCCTACTGAGCCTAAAACTAAACATTCACTATTAAATTTTCCAATCTGTTTTTTAGGAAAATTAATTACGGCAACAATCTGTTTTCCTATCAAAACATCTTTAGAATAACGTTTAGTAATTTGTGCTGAAGTTTTTCGAATTCCAATTTCATCCCCAAAATCAATGATTAATTGATAAGCCGGTTTTCTGGCTTCCGGAAAATCATTCACTTCTAAAATGGTTCCAATACGCATTTCGACTTTTTCAAATTCTTCCCAAGTAAGCATCCTATTTATTCTTAAAAATTTAAAGTTAAAAATAGGAATACTTCCTCAAAATTTCATAACTTTAAGCAATAACTTTTTATTAAACTTTTTTAATGGCCAGGACAGCATCTAAAATGAGTTCATTAGGAACCTTAGCACCAAATTTTCTATTAAAAGACACTAATTCAGGTAACTTTTTTACCTTTTCTGATTGCAAAGGAGAAAAAGGAACCTTGGTATTTTTTATTTGTAATCATTGTCCTTTTGTTCATCATGTAATGGAAGAAATTATTATGGTTGCCAATGATTATAGAGTGCAAGGTATCGGTATTGTTGCCATTTCAAGTAATGATGTCGTTCAATATCCACAAGATAGTCCGGAATTAATGACCGAATTTGCCTTTGAAAATAAATTTGAGTTTCCTTATTTATATGATGAAACACAAGAGGTTGCCAAGGCTTTTGATGCCGCATGCACTCCTGATTTTTTTCTATTTGACAATCAAGACAAATTAGTATATCGTGGGCAATTAGATGACTCTCGTCCCGGAAACGGAATTCCGCTTAGTGGAAGCGATTTAAGGGGAGCTATAGATAGTTTATTATATAATCGCATCATCAATCCGAATCAAAAACCAAGTATTGGTTGTAATATTAAATGGAAAAAATAAATGGAAATAGTTCATATTAGTGCCGAATGTTATCCGGTTGCCAAAGTAGGCGGTCTAGCCGATGTGGTTGGAGCTTTGCCAAAATATCTAACAAAATTAGGCCATTTAACCAAAGTTGTTGTCCCTGGATATGATACCAAATTTTCGAGAGAAAATGAATTTGTTTCGGTTCATCAAGGATTATTAAAATTAGGCTGGTTCCAATTTTCCTATACCGTTTTCAAAGAAAAAACAAATAAATTAGGTTTCGAATTATATTTAATTGCGATTCCTGAATTGTTTGATCGACCAAATGTGTATTCCTATGAAGATGACACCGAGCGATTTACTGCTTTTCAAATCGCTTTTTTAAATTGGATGACTGAAACCAATCAAATTCCTGATATCATTCATTGCCATGATCATCACACCGGATTAATTCCGTTTATGATGTCACATGCCCCAATTTATCAACACTTAAATCGTGTTCCAACGCTATTAACCATTCACAATGGACAATATCAGGGATGGTTTGGTTTTGATAAATTGCATTATTTACCAAAAGTAAGTTCCTCTCGTTTGGGCTTTTTAGAATGGAACGGAATGATAAATCCGCTGGCTTCTGCCATTAAATGTGCTTGGAAAGTAACAACAGTTTCTCCCAGCTATTTAGATGAATTAAGTGAAAAAGCAAATGGATTAGAAAATCTTTTACGATTTGAACGTCCTAAATGTCTCGGAATACTAAATGGAATTGATTCTGAGGTTTGGAATCCGGATACCGATGAAATGTTAGAAAACAAGTATTCAATAAAAAATGTAAAAGCCGGAAAAGCTAAAAATAAAAAATTCCTTTGTGAGCAATTTAATTTGGATCCCTCTAAACCTCTTTTTACTTTTATCGGACGATTGGTGGGAGAAAAGGGAGCCGATTTATTACCTGAAATTTGTAGTATAGCTTTAAACCGAAACCCAAATGAAATTAATATTTTAATTTTAGGTTCCGGTGATCCAAATGTAGAACATGGTTTAACACAATTAACCCATTTTTACAATGGAAATTACAATACTTATATTGGTTATAATGAAAATTTAGCCCATAGAATTTATGCTGGAGCAGATTATTTGCTCATGCCGTCAAGGGTTGAACCTTGTGGACTAAATCAACTTTATGCGTTACGATATGGCACTATTCCTATTGTTAGAAGAACAGGTGGGCTCAAAGATACTGTTCTCGATATAGGCGATGGTGGATTCGGAATTTGCCATGATCATACTAGTGTTTACGATGTGAATCATTCTATAACTAGAGCAATTGATTTGTTTAACGATACCAAACAATTTGATTCAATCCGAAAAATAATTATGCAAATAGACCATTCATGGGATAAAGTTGCACAAGAATATGTTGAAGTTTACCAATCATTAAAAAATAATTAAAATGAAAAAAAGTGTATTAGCAATCATTTTAGGAGGAGGACAAGGTTCAAGATTATATCCATTAACTGAAAGCCGTTCAAAACCTGCTGTGCCTATTGCCGGAAAATATCGTTTGGTTGATATTCCTATTTCAAATTGTATCAATTCAGATATCAAACGAATGTTTGTTTTGACCCAATTTAACTCCGCTTCATTAAATCAACACATCAAAAACACCTATCATTTCAGCTATTTCAGCACTGCCTTTGTAGATATTTTGGCTGCTGAACAAACGCCAGATAATCCTACTTGGTTCCAAGGAACGGCGGATGCCGTTCGACAATGCATGCAACATTTTTTGAATCATGAATTTGATTATGCTTTAATATTATCCGGTGATCAATTGTATCAAATGGATTTTAATTTGATGATTGAAGCTCATCAAAAAAGCGGAGCAAACATAACTATTGCAACACTTCCTGTTTCAGCAAAAGAAGCTACTGATTTTGGAATTTTAAAAACCGATGAAAATAGTTTGATAACTTCTTTTATTGAAAAACCTGCTACTGATTTGTTGCCGGAATGGACCTCCGAGGTAAGTGATGAAATGAAAAAAGAGGGCAAACATTATTTAGCCTCAATGGGTATTTATATTTTTAATAGAGATTTACTGATTGAATTAATGTCAAATCCAACTACTAAAGATTTTGGTAAAGAAATTATTCCGCAAGCAATCGGAAATCAAAAAATATTAAGTTACCAATATGAGGGATATTGGACGGACATTGGAAATATTGATTCATTTTTTGAAGCTAATTTAGGATTAACTGATTCCATTCCGAAGTTTAATTTATTTGACAATTCTAGTAAAATTTATACCCGTGCCCGCGTTTTGCCTCCAAGTAAAATATTAGGCAAAACGTATATTGAAAAATCAATGGTAGCCGAAGGTTGTATTCTTAATTCTGCAAAAATTGAGCATTCCGTCATTGGTATCAGAGCAAGAGTTGACGAAGATACTACGATTCAAAACTCCTATGTAATGGGTAGCGATTTCTATCAAAATTTAGATGAAATCA
>JAKLIC010000134.1 GCA_022709825.1 Bacteroidota bacterium
ATGTTTCTGGACAAAAAGCTAAAACACTGTCTAAATCTTTGTTGATATGTTCTCGATAAGGTTTTATAAAGTTTTCTAATTCAGGTTGTTCAGCTGTTGGGTCAGAAACTCCAATTTGTTTGCCTTCAATTTTTACAATTTCATAGGATGTTTTGCATCCGAATAGTAGTAAAGAAAATGTTATAATTAACACAAAATGTTTCATTACAACGATATAGTTTTTTAGTTTTAGCATCGAAAAAACAACTTTAATTCAGTAATTTTGTAAACCAAGTAAAGGTACAATGTTTTTAAAATTTTTCAAGAATTTTTCCGCAAAAAGAATAGTAAAAAAAAGTTCACTCAATGTTAATTCAACTATTTCTGATAAGCCAATTGAAACAGTAGGTTTGCTGATAGACGAAACATTTTTTACAGAAAAAGATAAATTGATTCAACAATTAGTTTCAAATGGAATTGAAGTAAAAAATCTTACCGTATTAGCTTTTAAAAACAGTTATAAAAAGAAAGAAATAATAGATTACCCTCACTATAGTAAAAAAGATGTTTCATGGTTAGGGACGATAGAAAGAAAAGAAGCACTTGATTTTATAGCGAAAGATTATGATTTATTGATTAGTTATTATGATGTTAAAAAAACTCCTTTAGTGATAGTGACGCATCAGTCTAAGGCCAATTTTAAAGTTGGATTCACCTCTGTAGACAAACGTTTGAATCATTTTATGATTGAAACCCAAGTTGAAAAATATAGTGTTTTTATAGATGAACTTTTTAAATATTTACGAATACTAAAAAAAATATAATATGCAATCTCTAATTGGAACGGGTGTAGCCTTGGTTACACCATTCAAAAATGATTTTTCTGTTGACACACAAGCGTTAACCCGAATTGTGAATTTTCAAATTGAAGGAGGAATAGACTACCTGGTTGTTTTAGGAACAACAGCAGAAAGTGCAACATTAAATGAGGAGGAAAAAAATTTGGTTATTGAAACCGTAATCAAGGCCAATAAAAACAGATTGCCTTTGGTTTTAGGAGTTGGAGGTAATAATACTTACAAAGTAGTCGAAGAATTAAAAACGCGTGATTTATCACCTTTTGTGGCAGTTTTATCAGTTTCTCCATATTATAATAAGCCAACTCAGGAAGGAATTTATCAGCATTTTAAAGCGATTGCAGAAGCTTCTCCTGTTCCTGTTATTTTATACAATGTTCCCGGAAGAACAGCAAGCAATATGGCTCCGGCAACTGTTTTTAGATTAGCTCATGATTTTAAAAATATTGTTGCTATTAAAGAAGCAGCGGGCGATATTGTTCAAGCTATGAAATTAATCCAAAATAAACCTAATGATTTTTTGGTTATATCGGGAGACGATATGATTACCTTGCCAATGGTATTAGCCGGAGGTGCAGGAGTTATTTCTGTAATAGGAGAAGGATTTCCAAAAGAATTTTCAACAATGGTCAGATTTGGTTTAGAAAGAAATGTGGAGGAAGCTTATCAACTTCATTATCTCGTTGCCGATGCAATTGATTTGATATTTGAGCAAGGTAATCCTGCCGGAATTAAAGAGGTTTTCAAAACATTTGGATTATGTGAAAATACAGTAAGACTTCCTTTAGTTAACGTAAATGAAGACTTAGCAAATAGAATCCGACAAATGGTGAAAAAAGTTTTAAATTAATTTATACAAAATATATAACCAAAAGAAACATTATGTTATCATCAAAAGTATTAGAGGCATTAAATAAGCAAATTAAAATGGAAGGTGATTCTTCTCAAGTTTATTTAGCAATGGCATCCTGGGCTGAGGTTCAGGGATTTGAAGGTATTTCAACATTTATGTATAAGCAATCTGACGAAGAACGAATGCATATGTTGAAATTAATCAAATATGTAAATCAAAGAGGGGGTGAAGCTACAGTTGGTTCAACTTTAGAACCAAAATTAGATGTAACCAATTACAAAGCTTTGTTTAAACAACTTTTAGAACACGAAATTAAAGTATCTGAAAGTATTAATAATTTAGTTGGAATTACACTGGATGAAAGAGATTTCGCAACACATAATTTTCTTCAATGGTATGTTGCAGAGCAAATTGAGGAAGAAGCAACAGCCCGTTACATCTTGGATAAAATCAATTTAATTGGTGACGACAAAGGCGGTTTGTATCTTTTTGACAACGAAATGAAAAATTTTGTGAGTCCGATGGCACCTGCAAAATAATTTATGTTAATCTAAATATAAAAGTAGCTTTATTTTAGGCTACTTTTTGTTTTTTTACAACTTTAAAAGACTATGAAAAAAATGTTTTGTAGTCTGCAATTAATAACTAAATTTGCAGTTCGATTTTTCAAGTAAGTTTTACTTTAGAATCTGCCCTTAAAACCCATCTAATGAATAAATTGTATTTTATTTTCATTTTTGCTTTAATCGTCACTTCTTGTGGACCATATCAAGCTGCTATGAAAAGCGAAGATGTTGGCGTTAAATATACAATGGCCGAATCAAAATATAATGAAGGAAAATATGAAAAAGCGATTCGTTTATTTGATCAAATCGCTCCCGCTTATAGAGGCAAACCACAAGCCGAAAAGTTGTTTTACATGTATGCTCAAAGTTATTTTTTAACAAAGCAATATTATTTGGCCGGTTATCAATTTGAAAGTTTTGTATCTTCTTACCCAAAAAGTGAAAAAGTTGAAGAATGTGCGTATTTAGGAGCTTATTGTTATTCTAAATTATCACCTGTCTATTCATTGGATCAAGTGGATACCTACAAAGCAATCGATAAAATGCAGGGTTTTATTGATAATTACCCAGAATCAGTTCTACTTGCTGAAGCTAACGTTATTGTAAAACAGTTAAGAGAAAAAATTGAAAAGAAGGCTTTTGAAAACGCAAAACAATATAATACCATTTATGATTACAAATCAGCTATCGTAGCTTTGGATAATTTTATTTCAGATTATCCGGGTACACCATTTAAAGAAGCTGCGTTGTATTATAAATTTGATTCTGCTTATTATTTAGCAATCAATAGCGTTTCAGAGAAGGTAGAAGAACGATTAAAAAGTGCAAAAGATGCTTACGATAAATACATTAAGCATTCTAATTCATCAGAATTTAAAGAACAAGCAGATGATTTAATGAATAAACTAAATCAAAATTTACAACAATTTTCTAAATAGATACATGTCATGGATTTAAAAAAAACTAATGCTCCGGTAAACACAATTACGTATGATAAAAGAGTAATTGAAGAACCTACAGGGAATGTTTACGAAGCTATTACTATTATGGCTAAAAGAGCAAATCAAATTAATTCTGAAATTAAAAAGGAATTAATTGAAAAATTAGAAGAGTTTGCTACCTATAATGATAGTTTAGAAGAAATTTTTGAAAACAAAGAACAAATTGAAGTTTCAAAATTTTATGAAAAATTACCTAAACCACATGCGTTAGCTGTTCAAGAGTGGTTAGAGGGAAAAATTTACTACAGAGATACTACAAAATAAAACGTTATGTCAGTTTTAAAAGGGAAAAAAGTACTACTGGGTGTAACCGGTGGAATTGCTGCCTATAAAACTGCTTCCTTAGTTCGATTATTTATAAAAGCAGGTGCCGAGGTACAAGTCATTATGACACCTGCTTCTAAAGAGTTTGTGACACCATTAACTCTTTCTACACTTTCTAAAAATCCTGTATTTTCTGAGTTTTATAATGACGAAAATGAATCGGACAATCAAAATGCTACTTGGAATAATCACGTTGAATTAGCCCTTTGGGCGGATTTGATGTTAGTAGCTCCTACAACGGCGAATACCTTAGCAAAAATGGCTAATGGGAATTGTGATAATTTATTGATGGCTACCTATTTGTCCGCAAAATGTTCGGTATATTTTGCCCCGGCAATGGATTTAGATATGTATAAGCATCCAACTACAATAGCCAATTTAAATAAATTATCGCTTTTTGGAAACATTATGATTCCTGCTGAGCATGGTGAATTAGCTAGTGGCTTATCCGGTGAAGGCAGAATGGCAGAGCCTGAAAATATTATTGCCTTTTTAGAAAATCATTTGCTACAACAATTACCTTTAAAAGGAAAAAAAATATTAATAACTGCAGGTCCCACATACGAAGCGATAGATCCTGTGCGTTTTATAGGAAATCATTCAACTGGAAAAATGGGTTTTGATATTGCCAATGAAGCTGCACAATTGGGAGCTGAAGTTATTTTAGTGTCCGGACCAAGTCATTTTCAAAATGATAATTCAAGTATACAGTTAATTCGCGTGACATCTTCAGATGAAATGTTTGAACAATGCCATCTGTTTTTTGACGATGTTGATGTTGCAATAGCAGCAGCGGCTGTGGCGGATTATAAACCAAAACAAATTGCTAAACAAAAAATAAAAAAAACTGAAGAAGCATTTTCTATTGAA
>JAKLIC010000135.1 GCA_022709825.1 Bacteroidota bacterium
TTGAAAGGATAGCAATTTGCTATCCTTTTTTTTGTAATTAATAATCAATGCATGGTGAAAAAACAACATATAATTTTTACTTTTGCACCACACAACACCACCACAACACCACCACAAAATGAACACAATTACAACTACTAATTTTCAGTTTCCCAATCAAAAATCAGTTTATCACGGTAAAGTACGTGAAGTGTACAATATCAATGACGAGATTTTAGTCATGATTGCAACTGACCGTCTTTCAGCTTTTGACGTGGTTATGCCAAAAGGAATTCCATATAAAGGCCAAATTTTAAATCAAATTGCAACAAAATTCATGCAACTAACCGCTGATATTGTTCCCAATTGGTTAATTGCAACCCCTGATCCAAATGTGGCAGTGGGACATTTATGTGAACCTTTCAAAGTAGAAATGGTGATTCGTGGTTATCTATCCGGACATGCAGCTCGTGAATATGCCTTGGGTAAAAGAATTCTTTGTGGAGTTCAAATGCCGGATGGTTTAAAGGAAAACGATCAATTTCCTCCCGAAACTACGGGATCAATTATAACACCAACAACTAAAGCAGCAAATGGTTCGCACGATGAAGATATTTCTCGGGAAGCTATTTTAGAACAAGGAATTGTAAGTGAAGAAGATTATTTAGTGTTAGAAAAATACACCCGTGCTTTATACCAACGCGGAACGGAAATAGCTGCTTCAAGAGGATTGATTTTAGTAGATACTAAATATGAATTTGGAAAAACAAAAGAGGGGCAAATAGTATTGATTGACGAAATTCATACCCCGGATTCTTCCCGATATTTTTACTTAGAAGGTTATCAGGAAAGACAAAAAAGCAACGAAGAACAAAAACAATTATCCAAAGAGTTTGTACGTCGCTGGTTAATTGAAAATGGATTTCAAGGAAAAGAAGGGCAACAAATTCCGAATATGTCTGAGGCTTATATCGAAACGGTTTCTGAGCGATATATAGAGTTGTATGAAAATATCTTAGGAGAAAAATTCGTGAAAGCAGATATTTCTAACATTCAGGAACGTATTGAAAAAAATGTACTGGCCTATTTAACTAAATAAAAAATTAGTTCTCAAAATCTAAACCACGTTTTTACGTGGTTTTTTTATTTCCTAATGTTAAAATTATGTTATAGATTCCTGATTTTGTAACATTTAGATTTTGTTATCGTCTACTCTAATATATCAATCAATCAATCAATCAATCAATCAATCAAAAACGAACAGTATGAAAAAATCAGTTATTTATTTAGGAATTGCCCTTTTAGGTTTTGGAACATTTGCAAATGCTTTCAATGGTTCTGAAAAAACGCCAACAAAAGAAGTTGGAATTTATGCAAAATATTATGCTACTCCTTTATGTGTTGCCATCAGTAAGGGTGAAGTGGAAGTCGTAAGAAAATTTATTGAGTATGGTGCCAATGTAAATGAGAAAACAAATGGGTTAACTCCGTTGATGTATGCCGCCCGTTACAATCAGGTGGAGATTATTAAAATTTTACTGGAAAAAGGGGCTGATGTAAAAGTGAAAGATGACAAAGGTTTTACAGCACTTGACCATGCGGAAAATTCAAAAGCAACGGAAGCGGTTGCTGTTTTAAAAAATTATTTGAATTCATAATTAAAATTGGTTAGTTAAAAAAAATCCCATCCGTTTTTTGGATGGGATTTTTTGTTATTTTAAAATGGTTTGAGTCCTGTCAGGTCCTACGGAAACAACTTTAATAGGTACTTCAATTTCTTTTTCAATGAATTCGATATATGTTTTTAGCTCTGCCGGAAGTTCGTCATAACTAGTCATTCCGGTTAAGTCTGCTTGCCATCCTTTCATTTCTGTGTAAACAGGTTCAACATTTTCCGGTTCGATGTTATAAGGGAAATGTGTGATTTTTTGACCTTTGTATTGATAAGCCGTGCATACTTTCAAGGTTTTAAATCCGGAAAGAACATCACCTTTCATCATGTATAAACCGGTTACTCCATTTACTTGAACTGCGTATTTTAAGGCAACTAAATCTAACCAACCGCAACGTCTTTTTCTTCCTGTTACTGAGCCGAACTCATTTCCTACTTTTGCCATGACATCACCGGCTTCCTCAAAATCTTCTGTTGGAAACGGACCGCTGCCTACGCGAGTGGTATAGGCTTTGAATATACCAAATACATTTTTTACTTTATTGGGAGCAATGCCTAATCCTGTGCAAGCTCCTGCGGCTGTGGTGTTTGAAGAGGTGACAAAAGGATATGTTCCGAAATCTACGTCTAATAACGACCCTTGAGCACCTTCACAAAGAATGGTTTTGCCGGATTTTAAAGCCTGATTTAAATATTCTTCACTATCAATGAATTGTAATGATTTCAACACTTCGATGGAAGCGAAAAACTCTTCTTCCATTTCGGGTAGATTGTATTGTAGGTTTACATCATAAAAGGAAATCATAGCTTCATGCTTGTCTGCTAAGGCTCTGTATCGTTCTTTGAAATCGGCCATTTCGATATCGCCGACACGGATTCCGTTACGGCCGGTTTTATCCATATAAGTTGGACCGATGCCTTTTAAGGTTGAACCGATTTTGGCTTTTCCTTTAGAGGCTTCAGAGGCTGCATCTAATAAACGGTGGGTAGGTAGAATTAAATGGGCTTTTCTGGAAATCAATAGTTTAGATTTGATATCCATGTTGAATTTTTCTAATCCTTCCAATTCTTTTTGAAATACGACCGGGTCTATCACGACTCCGTTGCCGATAATATTCATGGCGTTTTTATGAAATATTCCGGAGGGAATAGTTCTGAGTACATGTTTTATTCCATCAAATTCTAAGGTGTGTCCTGCATTCGGACCTCCTTGAAAGCGAGCGATAATGTCGTATTTAGAAGTGAGTACGTCAACGATTTTTCCTTTTCCTTCATCTCCCCATTGCAGGCCGAGTAGTAAATCTACAGTCATTTTTTTTGTAAGTTGTTATAGTTAGGTTGTAGTTATTTATTCTTTTATTGCTTTTTTATTACCGTATAGATAAAGGGAATGATTGTGTATTTCAATTCCGAAGATGTCTTCAATGGTTTGTTTGATTTGTTGGATTCTTGGGTCGCAAAATTCAATTACTTCACCAGTGTCGGTCATGATGATGTGATCGTGTTGTTTATCAAAGTATGACTTTTCGTAGTGAGCTTGGTTTTGTCCAAATTGATGTCTGCGAACCAAGCCACATTCTAATAACAATTCAATTGTGTTGTATAAAGTGGCACGACTAACGCGGTAGTTTTTGTTTTTCATTTTGATATACAACGATTCGATGTCAAAATGTTCTTTGTTGTTGTATATTTCTTGAAGGATTGCATAACGTTCGGGGGTTTTTCGATGCCCTTTTTGTTCCAAATACTTGGTAAAAACGTTTTTTACTACTTCTTGGTTTTTTATCGTTTCCATTGTTATTAATATCTACAAAGATACACTATTTTTATATTTTGACTGTTTTTGGCAATCAAGTTTCGGTTGAGATTATTAACAAATAGCTGTGAATAATTACTCTAATTTGGCGTTGTTTACCCTTGTTACTTTGTCGATTCCGTCAATTTTTTTGATGTTTTCAATCAGGCGTTTTAAGATGGTGTTGTTTTGCACGACAACGGTGACCTGACCATTGAATATTCCGGCGTCGCCACTAAGGGAGATGCTTTGAATGTTGACATTCATCTGGTTTGAGATTACCCTGGTGAGTTCATTGGTTAAACCAAGGCTATCCATGCCGGTGATTCTTAATACGGCTTTGAAATCTTCTTGACTGGAGTCTATCCAACGGGCTTGAATGATGCGATAGGCATAATTGGATTGTAGACTAATGGCATTGGGACAATCTTTTTTGTGAATCTTGATGCCGTCATTGATGGTGAGGAAACCGAAAACATCATCGCCGGGAATGGGGTTGCAGCAACTGGAGAGTTTGTAGTCGAGTTTGTCTTGTTCGGCTCCAAAAACTAACATATCGAAGTTTTTGCTTAGCTCATTCTTTTGTATTTGTTCAGGAGCGACGGATGGTGATCGTTTTATCTTCTTGAAGAAGTTGATTAGCGAGTTGCTTTTTTGTGCGGCGTAATCTTTTAGTTGTTGATTGTCGATGGTTCCCAGACCGATTCGATAGAAGAGGTCTAAACTGGTTTTGAGTTTAAAATAACTAACCAACTCATTTGTTGTTGTTTCGTTCAACGTGATTTTGAGGTGGCGTAGTTTCCGGTTAAGGAGTTCTTTTCCGTCTTCAGCGATTTTCTTGGTGTCTTCGTTGAGGACGTTTTTGATTTTATTCTTTGCTCTTGATGTGGTAACGTAATCTAACCAATGTGAATTTGGTTTTTGATTGGGCGATGTGATGATTTCTATTTGGTCACCGCTGCTTAACACATGGTTTAGGGGTACTAATTTTCCG
>JAKLIC010000136.1 GCA_022709825.1 Bacteroidota bacterium
TGATTAAAGTCTTGAATGAAAATCCAACAACTAAAAAGTTTATACTTGGAGGCGGCAGTAATATGTTGCTAACACAAGACATTGACGCTTTAGTCATTCATTTAGACTTAAAAGGAAAAAAAATCATAGATGAAAATGATGATTTTGTTTGGGTCGAAAGTCAAGCCGGTGAAAATTGGCATGAGTTTGTAATTTGGACAATTGATCAAAACTTTGGAGGTTTAGAAAACTTATCATTAATTCCGGGTAATGTAGGCACTACTCCCATTCAAAATATCGGAGCCTATGGTGTTGAAATCAAAGATACCTTTGTATTGTGTGAAGCTATTCATATTGAAACGCAAGAGTTGATGATTTTTACCAATGAAAAATGTAAATTTGGGTATCGTGAAAGCATTTTTAAAAACGAAGTGAAAGATGAATTTATTATAACTTCAGTAGTTTTTAAATTAACCAAAAAAAATCATAAACTCAATACTTCTTACGGGGCGATTGAAACTGAATTAGAAAAACAACACATTACTAATCCAACTTTAAAAGACGTTAGTAATGCAGTCATTTCTATCCGTCAAAGTAAATTACCGGACCCGAAAGAGTTAGGAAATAGTGGAAGTTTCTTTAAAAATCCGGTTATTTTGAAAACTGATTTTGAAAAAATTCAACAAAAATTTCCCGAAATGCCTCATTATGTAGTTTCAGAAACAGAAGTGAAAGTTCCGGCCGGATGGCTTATAGAACAAGCCGGATTTAAAGGAAAACGTTTTGGTGATGCAGGAATACATAAAAATCAAGCCTTAGTTTTAGTAAATTACGGAAAAGCAACCGGTCAAGAAATATTAGCTGTAGCCAAAGATATTCAAGCAACAATTGAAGCTACTTTTTCTATTTCCATTGAGACTGAAGTCAATATTATTTGATGTTTGGATAGGGTTTATTTCTTAAATTAACTTTAAATATCAGACTAATAAAGAACACTTTTTTGTATCTTTACCACGT
Source organism: Bacteroidota bacterium (assembly GCA_022709825.1). Lineage (GTDB taxonomy): Bacteria > Bacteroidota > Bacteroidia > Flavobacteriales > Flavobacteriaceae > Flavobacterium. The sequence goes on from JAKLIC010000136.1 coordinate 997, forward strand.
AAAAAAAACACTTAAAAAATGAAATTGGTCTTAATCACAATTGGTCTTCTTGCACTTGCTTTTGCTGGGATTGCTATTAAAATATGGGCAAAAAAAGACGGAAAGTTTTCCGGAACTTGTGCCAGTCAAAGTCCGTTTTTAAATAAAGATGGTGAAAATTGTAGCTTTTGTGGCAAAACTCCCGAACAAATGAAAGATTGTTCTGAACCTTCACATTCTTAATCCAGAACCAAACAATGCTCGACATTTTATTTTATAGTTTAATTGGAGTCGTAATCATTCAATTATTCTATTATATTCTTGTATTTGGTAATTTTTCGTTTACAAAAAGCCAGAAAAACAATCCAAAGCGAATTCCGATATCCGTTATAGTTTGTGCTAAAAATGAAGCGGATAACATTAAAAAATTTGTTCCCCTTTTATTAGAACAAAATTATCCCGATTTTGAATTAGTTCTAATTGACGATTCGTCTACAGATGAAACGTTAGAATTATTTGAACAATTTGAAAAACAGGATTCCCGGGTAAAATTGGTTAAAGTCAAAAACAACGAAGCCTTTTGGGGAAATAAAAAGTTTGCCTTAACCCTCGGAATTAAAGCAGCTAAGAACGAATATCTTTTGTTCACGGATGCTGATTGTTATCCAACTTCAAAAGAATGGATTAAGGAAATGAGTTCTAATTTCACCTTAAAGAAAACAATTGTATTAGGATACGGAGCCTATGAAAAAATACCTGATTCGTTTTTAAATAAGCTGATTCGTTTTGAAACAATGTTAACGGCAACTCAATTTTTTGGATGGGCAAAAATGGGCAAACCCTACATGGGTGTCGGACGAAATTTAGCCTACAAACGAGAAGAATTTTTTAGAGTAAACGGGTTTATTGACCACATGAAATTGCGTTCCGGTGATGACGATTTATTTATCAATCAAGCTGCTGAAAAAGAAAATACAACAGTTTGCTTTTCAAAAGAAAGTTTCACTTATTCCATGCCAAAAAGGACTTATAAAGAGTGGTTTACACAAAAACGAAGACATGTTTCAACGGCTACCTATTACAAAATGTTTGATCGGTTTCAATTAGGGTTGTTTTTTCTGACACAATTATTATTTTTAATATTAGCCATTCTTTTATTGTCCATTAATTTTCAATGGATGTTTGTTTTGCCAGTTGTGTTAATTCGTTACACCTTTGCTTGGATATCAATGGGTTTTGCTGCTTCTAAACTAAACGAAAAAGATGTTATCTATTGGTTTCCGGTCATGGAAATTGCTCTTATTTTCACTCAATTAAATGTGTTTTTTACTAATATTTTTTCAAAACCTGTTCATTGGAAATAAAAAAAATCATAGAAAAAGCCATTAATGGTGACCAAGTTGCCTTTACTTCATTATTAGACATGTATTGGAACGAAGTCTATGGTTTTATGCTCAAGCGAACAGAAAACGAAACCGATGCTGAAGATATAACCATCGAAACTTTTTCCAAAGCATTTGATAAAATTGCCAGTTATAATTCAGAATTTCAATTTAACACTTGGTTAATTGCAATTGCTAAAAATGTCCACATTGACATGCTTAGAAAAAAGAAATCTACGCTTTTTGTGGATATGAATGACGAAGAAGACCATCAGGCTTATAATGTTGCCGATACTACACCATCTGCTGAAGACAAGTTGATTACAGAGCAAAATTTGTCTCGTTTATTAGCTTACATAAAAGAGTTAAAACCCCATTATCAGGAAGTTATTCAACTTCGGTACTTTCAGGAATTAAGTTATCAGGAAATAGCTGAACATTTGGACGAACCTCTAAACAATGTGAAAATAAAATTGCTTCGGGCAAAAAAATTGTTGGCAGAAATTATTTTAAAAAGATAATTCAACAAAGCCTAAAAAAACATTAAACTGCTAAAATCCCTAATCTTTTTCTATCTTTGCTTTTCTAAAAATTGCACTATGAATACTGTTTTAGAAAACGTTCAACCACCAATTGGCAAGCCAAAATGGTTACGTGTTAAACTACCTACCGGAAAAAAATATACTGAACTACGCGGTTTAGTGGATAAATATAGCCTAAATACGATTTGTACTTCTGGCAGCTGCCCAAATATGGGTGAATGTTGGGGAGAAGGCACTGCTACTTTCATGATTTTAGGAAATATCTGTACGCGTTCTTGTGGTTTTTGCGGTGTAAAAACAGGTCGTCCGGAAACAGTAGATTGGGATGAGCCTGAAAAAGTGGCCCGTTCTATTAAAATTATGAATATCAAACATGCTGTTATTACCAGTGTAGACAGAGATGATTTGAAAGACATGGGTTCCATCATTTGGTTCGAAACGATTCAAGCCATTCGACGCATGAATCCTGAAACAACGTTGGAAACCTTAATTCCTGATTTTCAAGGGAACGAACGCAATATTGATAGAATTATTGAAGCCAATCCGGAAGTTGTTTCTCATAATATAGAAACCGTACGACGTTTAACTCGTGAAGTTCGTATTCAAGCTAAGTTTGATAGAAGCTTAGAAGTGTTGCGGTATTTAAAAGCTCAAGGAATTAAGCGTACAAAATCAGGTATCATGCTTGGTTTGGGTGAAACAGAAGAAGAAGTAATGGAAACAATGCGTGAACTTCGGGCAGTAAATGTTGATATTGTAACCATTGGTCAATACCTGCAACCGAGTAAAAAACATTTACCTGTGAAAGAATTTATCACCCCGGAACAATTTAAAAAATACGAAGACTATGGAAAAGAATTAGGTTTCCGCCATGTGGAAAGTGGAGCTTTAGTTCGTTCATCCTATCATGCTCAGAAACATATTCTTTAGTTTCATTCTAATTTCATCATGAAAAAACGAATTGCAATCAATGGTTTTGGTCGAATCGGACGAAATTTATTCCGCTTATTATTAAATCATCCAACCATTGAAGTCGTTGCTATCAATGATTTAGCCGATACCAAAACAATGGCTCATTTATTAAAATACGATAGTATTCACGGTATTTTAAATGCTACTGTTTCGTTTGATCAAGAAAATATCATTATAGATGAAAAGAAAATTCGCTTTTACAGAGAAAAAGATATTCAAAACCTACATTGGGAAGCTATAGACTTTGTTATTGAAGCAACCGGAAAGTTTAATACGTTTGATGAAGCCTATTTACATATTAATGCAGGTGCAAAAAAAGTAATTCTTTCCGCACCACCGGAAGATGATCTAATAAAAACGGTTGTTTTAGGTGTAAATGAATCCATTTTAGACGGTTCAGAACTTATTGTTTCAAATGCCAGTTGTACGACAAACAACGCTGCTCCTATGATTAAAATCATAGACGAGTTATGTGGAATCGAACAAGCTTATATCACTACTGTCCATTCCTACACCACCGATCAA
>JAKLIC010000137.1 GCA_022709825.1 Bacteroidota bacterium
GGATTAGCTAAAGCATATCCATAATCAAATCCTAAAACACCATATTCTGAAAGGTAGGAATTAAATACATTAAACTTCCCTTTTTTATCTTTTAATCCGTTTAACAAAACAACTTCTTCCTCGCTGTCTTCTACTTTTACAACAGCATGGCGATGTGAAAAAGTTCCTCTTTCTACATCCTGACCGGAAATACGAACATCATATCCTTCGGTTAATAATGTCCCGTAGGCCAATGTTTCAGCCGTACCCCAATCTATCGCATCGTTGTCATACATCGTTTTTCTATCGGTAACAATCTTACTGATTTTACTAATAAATTTTTTATCCGATGGTAACGTAGAAATTGTTTCTGCAATGGCGTCTAATTTCTTTTTGTCAAAAGTAGTATTAACTTTTTTCAACATTTCATCATCGCTCACTTGTATAAATCCTTCCCATTCATTTTGCATAAACGGTGTGATAACGGTCAATTCTTTTTTACGTGAAGCTTCTAAATTTTGATCTAAGTTTGCTTTGTATTCGTTTTCTATTTTTGTAATATAGGCTTGGTTTACAATTCCGTCGATAATTAATTTCTCAGCATAAATATCTCTTGGATTTTTGTGACGAGCAATGATTTTGTATAAAACCGGTTGCGTAAAGCGAGGTTCATCACCTTCATTGTGCCCATATTTTCTGTATCCTAGCAAATCAATAAATACATCTCTTCCGAAAGTCATTCGGAAATCTAAAGCAAAAAGCATAGCATGAACAACTGCTTCTGCATCATCTGCATTGACATGAAGAACAGGCGACAAAGTAACTTTGGCAACATCGGTACAATATACCGAAGAACGAGCATCTAAATAGTTTGTAGTAAAACCAACTTGATTATTTATTACGATATGAATTGTTCCACCTGTTTTATACCCATCCAACTGAGCCATTTGAACTATTTCATAAACAATTCCTTGACCGGCAACTGCGGCATCACCATGCACGGCAATGGGCAATACTTTTGAGAAATCATTCGGAAAATATTTATCTTGTTTAGCTCTGGTAATTCCTTCAATAACAGCTCCTACCGTTTCTAAATGGGAAGGATTTGGTGCTAAATTAATATTGATGTTTTTTCCGGATTTTGTTTTTCTGTCAGCTGTTAATCCCAAATGGTATTTTACATCGCCATCAAAATATTCTTTGTCATAATCTTTACCATCAAATTCTGAAAAAATATCTTGCGTTTCTTTTCTGAAAATATTGGCTAAAATGTTTAAACGGCCACGATGAGCCATTCCCATCACAAATTTTTCAACCCCTTTATCAGCAGCGGCTTCAATCAAAGCATCTAAAGCAGGGATAATTGACTCTCCTCCTTCTAATGAAAATCTTTTTTGTCCCACATATTTGGTGTGCAAAAAGTTTTCAAAGGAAACAGCTTCGTTTAGTTTATGCAGTATATGTTTTTTCTCATCCGCAGAAAAATTTGGTAAATTATCATTGATATTTAATTTCTTTTGAATCCATTCAATAACTTCCGGTTTACGGATGTACATGTATTCAATACCAATTGATTGACAATATACATTTTCAAGATGCTTCACAATATCTCTCAAGGTAGACGGCTGATGACCTAACACTTTAGCGGCATCAAAAACTGTATCTAAATCAGAAGCAGAAAGCTCAAAATTCTCCAAAGCTAAAGTCGGAGCATAGGTTCTTCTTTCCCGTACCGGATTTGTTTTAGTAAATAAATGTCCTCGGGTTCTATAGCCATCAATTAATTTTAGAACTTTAAATTCTTTTTGAAACTTTTCAGATACCAAACTATAATCTTGATTTCCGGATGAAAAATCCGCTAATTGATTAATTGCTTGTTCTTCACTGGAAGATTCCATTCCGAAATCGAACCCCTGAAAAAAGGCTCGCCAACTTGGTTCAACAGCATCCGGATTAACGGTATATTGTTCGTATAAATCGGCAAAGAATTGAGTGTGTGCTGCGTTTAAAAAGGAAAACCTATCCATAATTAGTAGTAATAAACCTTATTTGTTAAAAATAGTTTTGCAAAAGTACAATATTTGCAATAATCTTTTATTTATTTTTACATACTTTTATGACTGTAATTTGCTAAAAAGGTATAGGTATGAGAAAATTAATATTTTTTAAAAGAGTAAGTGTTTTTTTATTTCTTTTTTTAGGATTGAATGTTTCATTCGCTCAAGATAATCCTGCTCCAACCAGTGATTTTTGGAAAAAAGTTCGTTTTGGTGGAGCTATTGGAATGAATTTCGGGAGTAATTATACAGAAGTCACTTTAGCCCCGAGTGCCATCTATGATTTTAACCGTTATTTTAGTTTAGGTGTTGGCTTGCGAGGCAGCTATGCTCAAGAAAAAAATTACTATGAATCTTGGATTTATGGTGGTTCACTCATTGCTCTATCCAATCCAATTGATTTTTTACAACTTTCTGTTGAATTAGAACAATTGCGGTACAATGTGACAAATGAATATCCTATTACTTATGAAGATGACTTCTGGAATACCGGGTTGTATTTAGGTGCCGGTTATTTTTCAGGAAATGTAACGGTGGGTATTCGATATAATGTTCTTTACAACAGTGATGAAATCTACGCGGAACCTTGGTTACCGTTTGTTAGAGTTTATTTCTAAACCATACTTTTTGCCATTCTCTTTTCAAAATCAAAAAAGCGACTTGTTCTGCCAATTCGGCGATGTCTGAACCATCGAGTTTTTTTACTTCAGTTTCGGACACATCAATGATATACAGCAAGTTTAAATATTCAGCAAATTTGTATTGAATGAGTCGGTACACTTTTTCGTGCAATTGAATTTTCAATTCATTGGGTGAAGTACTTAAAGGAACATCTATCGGCTCATTGGCAAAATTAAAATCCTTGTTGAGTTGCTCAATCAATTTGAGGTAGAGGTTTTCTTTTTCAGCTTCGGTTAAGAGGTGATCTGTTGATGTTGGAGCTAGATAATTCATAAAAAAGTTAGTCTTAAACTAGCTTGTAAAGATACAAAATAGAATAAGACTAACCGTTTTCAATTGAATTTCAAAAAACACTTATTAATGCTGTGAACTTTTATTTTCCGGAAGCATTTTTAAATCCTGAATTTTCGATAATTATTTTTACATCTTTGGCTTGTGCATCAAGAATGGTTTTGCTGGCATATTGAGTTCCATCCGGTAAATCACTATAATTAACATTAAAAACTACTTTTTCTTTCGGGTCATCAACAGAGGTGCTCACTTCTAAAGACATGATTTTTTGATTTGGCTTATTGACAGTGACCGAAAGCATATCACTAGACTCGTTATAATCAGGAAAACTGAGCTTAAACTTAGTGTTTGGTTCAACTATCTGAATTGTGGTTTTTCCGTCATTATATATTTTTTGAATTTTTTCCGGAGCCGGCGGTAAATAGGTATGGATTTTTTCGATTGCTTTTTTCATATAATCGGACATTTCCTCTTTTTTGTTTTCAGCAATTTTTCCTTTTATTCCTCTCTTTTTTTCTGCAGGAGTTGAGCCGCCTGTCTCCACTTTTGTTAACTTTCCATCCACAGCATAATAACATTGCTTTTGAATAACAGATTTTTGTTCCCCTTTATAAAAAACCGTGGTGGTTTCAATCCATTCATACTTTTTAATTTTCTCCTTACTGTCAGCTAGATTTTTCTTAATCATTGCTACATTTTCTTTGACATCCGCTTGGGCTATCACATTTTGCATCCCAAAAAAGAGAAGCAGAACTAATACAAAGTTTACTGTTTTCATTTTTTTATTTTTTATATTGAAATAATAATCCTAAACAAATAGTTAATTTTAATGAAGATTAGAATAAATTTATTTTTTGACTTTTATATTATTTTTCATAATCACCTATGATTTATTTAATTTCCACCACCAATTTAGGTATTCTTCCGTTGAATTTCGATTTTGCTTCTGCACCAATTCTTTCTACTACCGGTGTTGCCAAATCTATACCAACATCTGCAGTTTCATCCGCAGAAAATATTCCGGGTTGGGTACGCTCAATTCTTCCTTCACCTACTTTTTTCCCGTCTATATAGAGTGTGCCCATACCACCTTTTCCGGGACCGCCGCCATCGTAGGCAAAATCAAATTTTACTGTATGTTTTCCTGGAGTTAATTTTTGATTGGATTCAACCGTATATCGATTAATTCCTAGGAAATTATAGTCATAAGCTACTGTTCCATTAATTACATATAAAGCCCATCCGCCAAATCGTCCGGCTTGTGCAATTAGAATTCCATTGGCTGATTTGTCTGCAGAAATTTCGATATCTGCCGTGATGGTTTTTGATTTGTTTTTTATATTAAGAAAAGAATTTTCAGGA
>JAKLIC010000138.1 GCA_022709825.1 Bacteroidota bacterium
GATAAAGATTTAAATGATATTCTACCTTTATTTCCTAAAAATGCTACCTATTATTTTTGTAGACCCAATATTACACGTGGTTTAAACGAAAAATTATTAAAGGAAAAAGCTTTGACATTTGAATTAATCGGAAAAGTATATCTTTCTGTTTCAGAAGCTTATAATAATGCTTTAAAGAATGCCAGTCCAAATGACTTTATTTATATAGGCGGCAGTACTTTTGTTGTAGCAGAAATTTTATAATTTTTTTACATTTTTATTTGTAGAAACAAAAAACTGTTCTATATTTGCACACGCAATCAAGCATTAATCGGGCGATTAGCTCAGCTGGTTCAGAGCACCTCGTTTACACCGAGGGGGTCGGGGGTTCGAACCCCTCATCGCCCACAAAACTCCTTAAGAAATTAGGGAGTTTTTTTATTCAAAAGGGTCATTAACTCAGTTGGTTCAGAGTGTCACGTCGACAACGTGGAAGTCATTGGTTCGAATCCAATATGACCCACTTTTTATAAAAAATCTAATGTTCGTTCTAGAGCCATTCCTCTGGAACCTTTTATAAGGATAAAATCATTTTCAAATTTATTTTCTTTTAAAAAATTTGAAAAATCTTCAAATGAAAGGAAAAAACTAAGGTATTTATTTTCAATTTTAGAATCATAAAATTCTTTTCCGATTAAAAAACAAGTAAAATCAACTTGCGAAATTAATTTATTTACAATTGTTTGATGCTCCTTTTTACTTTCATCTCCTAGCTCAAACATATCACCTATAATTATAACTTTATTTGCTTTTTTTAATTGAATAAAATTATCCAAAGCAACGTCCATACTGCTAGGATTAGCATTATAGGCATCTAGAATGATTTCATTTCCGTTTTTAAATATAATCTGTGATCTATTATTTTCCGGCATATAAGATTCAATACCTCTTTTAATATCATTCAATGCAACTTCAAAATATTTCCCAACTGTGATTGCTGCAATAATATTTGTAGCATTATACAACCCTATTAAGTTAGATTGAATGTCTATTCCATCATAAACAACTTTAACAAAAGGATTTGCTTCAACTTTTTCAATAAAAACATCAGCTTTATGATTAACTAAGCTAAAAACTATTCTGTCCATTGACGCTGTTTTTTTAAATTGAATAGCATCATCAAAATTTACAAAAACTTTTTTATTAAACTTTTGAAGAAAATCATACATTTCACTTTTGCCTTTAATCACTCCTTCAACACCTCCAAAACCTTCTAAATGAGCCTTTCCAAAATTTGTAATATACCCAAAATCAGGCTTGGCTAAATCACACAAAAAAGCAATTTCCTGTTGATGATTAGCCCCCATTTCAACAATTCCAATTTCAGTTTCTTTAGTAAATGACAATAAGGTCAAAGGAACTCCAATATGATTATTTAGATTACCAACAGTAGCTTTAGTAGTATATTTTTGAGATAAAACAGCTTGAAATAATTCCTTAGTTGTTGTTTTACCATTACTACCGGTCAATGCAATAATTGGTGTTTTTAAATAATTCCTATGGTATTTAGCTAATTCTTGAAGACAATTCAAGGAGTCTTCTACCAAAATGGTTCGCTCATCAATATAATAATCTCTGTTATCAATTACGACATAAGCAGCTCCATTTTCTAAAGCCTGTTTGGCAAAAGTATTTGCATCAAAATTTGTTCCTTTTAAGGCAACAAAAAAAGAATTAGTTAATATTTTTCGAGTATCAATAGAAACAGAAGAACATTGTAAAAAAAAAGAATAAATTTTTGAAATATCCATAAACTAAAAAAAATTAAAAATAAAAAGCCCTAAAAAAGGGCTTCTTAAATAAATAAACAATAAATGTTATCTTGATGCTTTTGGTTTCCCTTTTGCCGATTTTTTATTAGATTTTGGCCCAACTTTAGACATCGCACATCTAAAACCAATATCATCTGTTGAAATTTCTTGTGGAAAGTATCTTCTTTGAGCAGGATCTAACCAATAAGCTCTATCTCTCCAAGAACCTCCTTTATAAACTCTTACATTGTCATCAATAAGGGTTGTTCTCTTCGATGATTTGTCATATTTTCTGATCATTTCAGATGATGCAGTATCAACACTAACTTGATGTTGTGGAGAATCATACATTTTTTTTGATTCAGCTACTTTTCCTCCATCATCTTCTGCACCAAAATCAAAGAAACGAGTTGATTGTTTATCTCCATCGCGATAATTTCTATTATCACTTTTATCAAAATTTTGTCTCAAATAGGTCTCTTTTTCATCAACAGGTACTTGAGCAATTTGACCAGGATAATTTCTGGCAATTATTTTACCATTCGCTAACGTGTCATATTTTATGGTCTCGCTGGTAACAATTTCTACTTTACCATCTTCCCCAATTTTGTTTTTCATATAAACGTTACCTCTGTAGTAGTTGAAGTCATTCGCTTCATCATCCACGATAGGACGGTAAATATCTGCTACCCACTCATTTACATTTCCAGCCATATCATACAAACCAAAATCATTTGGCGGATATGACTTAACTACTTGCGTAATATCAGCACCATCATCAGACCAACCAGCAATTCCGCCGTAGTCACCTTTTCCTTGTTTAAAGTTTGCTAACTGATCACCTTTTACTGCTCTTTTCCCTGAACGGGTATAACTACCAGACCATGGGTATTTCTTCTTACCTTGGTAAAGATTATACTCTCTATTTCCAACATTTGCAACAGCGGCATATTCCCATTCTGCTTCAGTTGGAAGTCTATACTCAGGCTGAATTAATCCTGAAGTTCTCTGTGCATAAACATTTTTTTGCTCAACTGTTTCTCCTTCACGATTGGTTGAAGGTTTAGACTTACCACCTTTACCTTTAAGAACAATTTCTTCATCACCACCAAAAGTTTGAGTAGGAGAATTGATATATGTTTCGGTGCTAAATGATTTTTCTGCCGTAGCATCCATTAATTTAGCATCCTTTTTAAGGTATTTATTTTTTTCTAAAATGTCTTCATTAACACGGTCTGTTCTCCATTTACAAAACTCTACTGCTTGAATCCAATTTACACCTACTACAGGATAATCCTTATAAGCAGGATGTCTCAAGTAATTATTTGTCATGGTTTCATTATATCCAAGACGATCTCTCCAAACAAGAGTGTCAGGCAAAGCTCCAACATAAATGTTCTTGTAGTTGTCTTGATTTGGATCGAAAATTCTTTTTAACCAGTCTAGATACTCCATGTACATTAGGTTAGTTACTTCACTTTCGTCCATGAAAAATGACTGAACATGTTGCTGATTTGGCGAATTATTCCAATCATGCATTACATCATCTTGAACTCTTCCCATAGTAAAAGTTCCACCTTCAATAGCAATAAGACCAGGGGCAGCATCTTGTTTTTTGAAGTTAGAAGCGTACTGAAAACCACCTTTTTTGTCGTTGATTTTCCAACCGGTTGCAGTTGAAGAATTTTTAGAGTTTGACTTTTTACTACAACTAGTAAAACCAAACATAACTACTAACATTAGTAGCAGTTTTAAAGTCACATTTTTGTTTACTTTCATACTTTTAAGTAGGTAAAATTTAGTGCCGCAATATAGGAATTAACCTTTATATTACAACAGTTTTTTAAAAATATTGTCAAAAATACAAATTTAGCGTTTTTTAACAAACTTATAACGCAAAAAATATTTATTTAGTATGTGTAAAAAAACATTGAAAAAATTATACATTGTAATAAATTTGCAGACCTTACGTTTATTCCTAGATATGAAAAAGATTTTACTCCTTTATATAGTATTTAATACCTTATTTTTTTATGCTCAGAACTCTGTAAAGCTAGATGTTTCTTGGCAAGAGAATAAAAAATTGATTTTTGACACCTATAACCTATCTATTCCTCAATTTCAATTTGCTAATTTTTATTTTAACGATGTTGAAAGGTCAATTTATTTTAATTACAAACTAACTGTTACAACTCCAATCGAGGAAAAATCGTTACAGATTTCGTCTGTTATTTATGAATCTATTTCACAAAATGAACTAGGCGATTTGACAATAAAAAACATTCCAAACAGCATAAATGCCTCTATAAAGAATAGTAACGCAAGAGGTTTAACACAAATTTTATTCTCTTTTTCGCCTATAATAAAAACAAATGAAGGTTTTAAAAAAGTAAAATCATTAACTTTCAGTTATACCAATTCTACTTCTGTAAATTTAAAAAATGAAACAACTTTTGATTTTAATTCAATTCAAAATTCAGTTTTAGCTTCTGGAGATT
>JAKLIC010000139.1 GCA_022709825.1 Bacteroidota bacterium
TAGATAGTGAAATTCCTATTGCCGTTTTGACCGAAGAAAATCCGACAGATGCCCTTATAATGGGGAAAAAATTAAAGGCGGTTGCCATTAACCCTTGGTGGAAAACGTTGACAAAAGAAAACGTAGAACTTATTCAAGAAGAAGGATTTAAAATTTACACGTATACGGTCAACGAACTTGACGATATTAAAATGGTTACTGAATTGGGAGTCGATGGAATTTTTTGTAATTTCCCCGAAAGATTGAACTAATGTATGACGTCCTTATCGTTGGTGGTGGTGCTGCCGGTTTTTTTACCGCTATCAACGTTGCTGAAAAAAATCCTGAATTTAGCATTGCAATACTCGAACGTGGCAAAGAAGTACTTACAAAAGTAAGCGTTTCCGGTGGCGGTCGTTGTAATGTGACCCATGCCTGTTTTGTCCCTAATGACTTAGTAAAATTTTATCCTCGTGGCGAAAAAGAATTGCGTGGTCCGTTTCATCAATTTTGTTCCGGCGATACGATAGAATGGTTTTCCAACCACGGTGTCGAATTAAAAATTGAAGACGACGGCAGAATGTTTCCGGTATCCGATTCTTCGCAAACCATTATTGATTGTTTTTTAACTGTTGCCAAAAAACACAAAATCGAAATTCTAACCGGTCAAAGTGTCCAATCGCTTTATCAAGCGGAAGACACTTGGAAAGTGGAAACCAATCACCAAACGTTTCGTTGCAAAAACTTGGTCATGACTACCGGAAGCAATCCGAAAATTTGGGAATTATTGGAAAATTTAGGTCACACGATTGTTCCGCCGGTTCCCTCTTTATTTACTTTTAATATTAAAGACCCTCGAATAAAAGATTTAATGGGTGTTTCCGCTTTTGCCACAGTAAAAGTTCAAAACTCCAAACTTTCGGCATCGGGACCGCTTTTAATCACTCATTGGGGAATGAGCGGACCGGGTATTTTGCGACTTTCTGCTTGGGGAGCAAGGGAATTATTTGCTAAAAACTACCAATTTATGTTGGAAGTCAATTGGTTGAATGATGCTACTTTGGAAGAAACCGAAAGTCATTTAAAGGAATTAAAATTGGAACATGCCAAAAAAGTAGTCAGTAAAAAATCGCCATTTGAATTTCCAAACCGATTATGGGAAAGTTTGGTTTTAGCTTCCGAAATTTCTTTAGAAACCAAATGGGCTGATTTGACAAAAAAGCAGTTTCAACATTTAGCTTTACAACTCACAAATGGAAAGTTTCAGGTAAACGGAAAAAGTACGTTTAAAGAAGAATTTGTTACCGCCGGTGGTATTGATTTAAAAGAAATCAATTTTAAAACTATGGAAAGCAAAGTCCTTCCTAAAGTATATTTTGCCGGAGAAATAGTCAACATCGATGCGATTACGGGTGGCTTTAATTTTCAAAATGCCTGGACAAGTGGGTTTATGGTGAGTGAAAGTATTGGTAAATTCTAATTCAATACTAAGAAATTCTAATTCAAAACTATATAATTTACTAAAAATCAATTACATTTGATTTACCAAAACCAAAATCAATGAAAACAAAATTACTCTCTACTATTTTCTTTTTATGCTTTGTGAATTTTTTCAGTTATTCACAAACTCAGTTGTCCGCTTGTGATACTGATTATAATGGAACTGAAACTTTTGACTTAACTTCGATTATTCCAACATTATTAAATGGTCAAAACCCAAATGACTTTGATATTTCTTTTCATACCAGTTTAATTAATGCAGAAGAAAACAGTAATGCAATCACAAACCCTACAAGTTATAATAGTATGATAGGATTTGTAACGCTATTTGCTCGTTTACAAAACATCAATACATCTGATTATGAAATAGTTACTTTCACAATTGTTGTTAATTCAGTTCCAAATATAGGCACAGAAGTAGCTGTTGCCTGTGATGATGACAATGACGGAATTGCCTTTTTTGATTTGAATCAAGCCGTTCAAACTATCTATGCGGCGAACAACGCCTCACCAAATACGATGTCAGTCACGTTTTATTTAACCTATGCTGATATGTTAAATCAAGTGAATCCGATAGGATATAATTACACCAATACATCACCTAATCAAATTATTTTTGTGAGAATTGAAGATTTTATCACGGGCTGCTTTTGGGGTGGTGAATTCTTTTTACTTGTTCAAAATTGTTCCACCAGTTGTGAAACACCAAACAACCTAAACGCAATTAATAGTACCGAAAATGGAGCAACTTTAGGTTGGTTTAATCCATCAGCCACAAACACAAACGAAATTTATATTGTTCCCTTTGGATCTCCGGAACCAAATCCAAATTCACAAGGTTTTATTGCCTCCGTAAATCCGTTTGTCATTACGGCATTAACTTGTGACACCTCTTATACCTTCTATGTCCGAGCAATTTGTAATGACCAAATAACCTCTGATTGGTCTGCCGGGTTTAACTTTTCAACTACAAGTTGTGGTACTACTACCATTCCATTTGTAACGGTCAATACCACTTCATTTACACCCGAGCAAATCTTGAATAATGTTATTTTAAATTCAGATTGTGCTTCTATCTCCAATGTAATTACCCAAGGTCCATGTGGTGTTGGTTATTTTAACGCTAATGACAGTAGTTTCCCATTTGAGCAAGGATTAATTATCAGAAGCGGAAATGCAAATTTGACACAAGGACCTTATACTGATGCTAATTATACGTCCAATTGTTCTCAAATTGGCGATCCACAACTAACTGCCATTATGCAAGCAGCCGGACAAACCGGCACCATTAATGATGTTTCCTTTGTAAAGTTTGATATTGTTCCCACTACAAATATTTTGAGCTTTAATTTTATTTTCGCTTCAAATGAATATGGTGCTTATCAATGTCAATTTTCCGATGTATTCGGATTTATTTTAACTGATTTAACCACCAATCAAACCCAAAATATTGCTCTTGTCCCGGGAACCAACGTGCCGATTTCAACAACTACCATTCGAGACAACATCTATAATACGTCGTGTGCTTCTGTAAATCCACAGTTTTTCAGCACTTATAATGTCAATAATCCAACTAGTAGTTTGAATATGCGAGGTTATACAGTGCCAATGACAGCGATAGCCTCTGTTATTCCAAACCACGAATATTCTTTAAAGTTAGCGGTTGGTGATTACCAGGATTCTGCTTTTGATTCTGCTGTTTTTATTGAAGGTGGAAGTTTAGCTCTTGGAAATCAGTGTCAAGATAACATTCAACTCATAGCTTTTCTTGATTCCAATAATAATGGAATTAAAGATTCTGGTGAGCAAAATTTTGTAAATGGTAATTTTAATTATCAAGTAAATAATACCGGTGATGTAGTTTCAAATATATCTTCCAATGGTGTTTTTTATATTTTTCCTGAAAATACAACAAATACCTATGATTTAAGTTATGCTGTTTATTCTGAATATGCCGGATATTATGCACAACCTATTTCCTATGATGATATTGTTTTTTCTGAAACGGAATCAAATGTGTATTATTTTCCTATTGTAAACACCACCTCCTACAATGATGTAGCCGTTTCTATAGTTGCTACCAACCAACCTACAGCAGGGTTTACTTATCAAAACAAACTAATTTATACTAATAACGGAATTGCTCCGGCTTCCGGAACCTTAACATTTGATAAAGCTCCTGTTTTAACTATCACGGGTATCTCTCAAACAGGCACAACTCCTTCTGCTAACGGGTTTACTTTTGATTATACAGATCTTTTACCCTTAGAAACCCGAACTATCAATGTTTCGATGAGTGTTCCTGCAATTCCAACCGTTGCCATTGGTGATTTAGTAACCAATTCCGTTTCTATTTCCACTACAACTTTAGATGCCAATTCAACAAATAATTCGGCTTCTATAACCCGACCAATTGTAGCTGCTTATGACCCGAATGACAAAAATGAAGCTCACGGAAAAGAGATTGTATTATCTCAATTTACACAAGATGATTACTTGTATTATACCATTCGTTTTCAAAATACCGGAACAACCAATGCTACATTTGTTAGAGTGGAAGATATTTTAGACGCACAATTAAATCCCGAAAGTTTGCGAATGATTGCCTCTAGTCATAATTATGTATTGGAAAGAATAAATAATCAGTTGGTTTGGAAATTTGAGAACATTCATTTAGTTCCAAAAGTGGTCAATGAAAATGCCAGTATCGGATTTATTCATTTTAAAATTAAAACGAATCCCGGAATTTCAATTGGTGACATTATACCTAATACGGCAGAAAT
>JAKLIC010000014.1 GCA_022709825.1 Bacteroidota bacterium
ATATAGGTGGAGGAAAATGGAAAAAAAATTAACTTTAATTAGTTTACTATTAAAACCTTTCAATTTCTGAAAGGTTTTTTTATTTCCTTAAATCAGATTATATTTGAAACATGAACTGGCAAACGTATATAAAAAGTTTTCAATCTTATTTAAAAATAGAAAGGGGATTGTCTCAAAATACGTTAGTCAATTATACTTTTGATTTAGTTCGTCTGACACAATTTTTAGAAGCTAACGGAATTTCTAAAAATCCTATAAATATCAGTGAAGATGAAATTCAACTTTTTATTTATGAAGTTTCTAAAGAGGTTAATCCACGATCCCAGGCCCGAATTATTTCCGGATTAAAAAGTTTTTTTACCTATTTAATTTTTGAAGATTACCGAACGGATAATCCGATGGAATTAATTGAAACGCCAAAAATCGGCAGAAAATTACCGGACACACTTTCCATTCAGGATATTGATTCGTTGATTGCTGCCATCGATTTATCAAAAGAAGAGGGGGAACGAAATAAGGCAATGCTGGAAACGTTATACGGTTGTGGGTTACGTGTTTCGGAATTGACAACCTTAAAAATTTCTGACTTGTTTTTTGAGGAAGGGTTTATCAAAATCACCGGAAAAGGGAACAAGCAACGTTTTGTTCCCATTGGAAAATCTACCGAAAAGTACATCAATCTATATAAAAATCATGTCAGATCACATTTGACGATTCAAAAAGGACATGAAGACACATTGTTTCTAAACCGAAGAGGTAAGCAGTTGACAAGGGCAATGATTTTTACTATTATCAAAGATTTAGCCGTTAAAATCAATTTGAATAAATCAATCAGTCCACATACATTCAGGCATTCATTTGCCACGCATCTTTTAGAAAACGGTGCCGATTTGCGTTCCATTCAGTTGATGTTGGGTCATGAATCGATTACTACTACCGAAGTTTATGTTCACTTGGATCGTAAACATTTATCACAAATTGTAAATAAATTTCATCCGAGGAAATAGTTTTCAGTCTAGTTTAGATATAAAAAAATGACTTACATTTCTGCAAGTCATTTTCTTTAGAATTTATTTTTTTTAACTGACAAAAGTGTCTACTTCGCAATATTTACTGCTCTGGTTTCACGAATCACGGTAATTTTTACCTGTCCGGGATAAGTCATTTCTGTTTGAATTTTTTGAGAAACTTCAAAGGAAAGTTTGGCGGCTTGTTCATCAGAAACTTTTTCACTTTCCACAATTACACGTAATTCACGACCGGCCTGAATGGCATAGGCACTTTTCACCCCATTAAATCCAAACGCGATTGCTTCTAAATCTTTCAAACGTTGAATATAAGAATCTAAAACTTGACGTCTTGCTCCCGGTCTTGCCCCTGAAATAGCATCACAAACTTGGATAATAGGAGAAATTAAATACTTCATTTCAATTTCATCGTGGTGAGCTCCAATGGCGTTACACACTTCTTCTTTCTCACCATATTTTTCTGCCCATTGCATACCTAAAATAGCATGAGGTAATTCACTTTCTGTATCAGGTACTTTTCCGATGTCGTGCAGTAAACCGGCACGTTTTGCAAGTTTCACGTTTAAGCCTAATTCAGCCGCCATGATACCACAAAGTTTAGAAACTTCACGCGAGTGTTGCAATAAGTTTTGTCCGTAGGAAGAACGGTATTTCATTCTACCCACCACTTTAATCAATTCCGGGTGTAAACCATGTATTCCTAAATCGATAACCGTACGTTTACCTACTTCAATAATTTCATCGTCAATTTGTTTAGTAGTTTTAGCAACAACTTCTTCAATTCGAGCAGGGTGAATACGACCGTCGGTAACCAATTTATGTAATGCTAAACGGGCAATTTCTCTTCGAACAGGATCAAAACAAGAAAGTATAATTGCTTCCGGGGTATCATCAACAATAATTTCAACTCCTGTTGCGGCTTCTAATGCACGAATATTTCGTCCTTCACGACCAATGATTCTTCCTTTTACGTCATCTGATTCAATGTTGAAAACAGACACACAATTTTCAACTGCTTCTTCAGTTCCTACCCGTTGAATCGTATTGATGATTACTTTTTTAGCTTCTTGTTGAGCTGTTAATTTGGCTTCCTCCAAGGTGTCTTGAATATGAGCCATTGCTTTAGTTTTAGCTTCTGCTTTTAAGCTTTCTACTAATTGTTCTTTTGCTTCTTCAGCAGATAAACCGGAAATAACTTCTAATTGTTGCACTTGGCTTTTATGAAGTTTTTCCAGTTCAATTTGTTTTTTGTCTAAAAGTTCAATTCGGTTATTGTAATCTGCAATTTTGATATCAAAATCATCTGCTGATTTCTTTGCTTTAGCTAGTTCACTCGAAACTTGAGATTCTTTATCTCTTGTTCTTTTTTCAACTTCCGCTATTTTTTTGTCTTTGGATAAAATCTCTTTTTCATGTTCTGATTTTAACTCTAAAAATTTTTCTTTCGCTTGAAGGAGTTTGTCTTTTTTGATATTTTCAGCTTCAACTTTTGCATCTTTTAAGATGGAAGCGGCTTCCTTTTTTGCGTTTTTTATAAGGTTGGAAACGTTGCTTTTTTCAATGACTTTTGCGATTGCAAAACCCGCTGCAATTCCAACAATTCCGGCGATAATAAGTAGTAATGTACTGTCCATTTGTTTTAAGGTTTATATATAAAAAAAGCCTACATTAGGTGATTGTATAAACTCGATAAGACAAGTTTTGAGCTAACTCATTGTTCAAGGATCCCACTACAAGGAGGGCATGCTTTAGTAATGAAGATTTGCTCATTCTAAATTG
This sequence comes from Bacteroidota bacterium, assembly GCA_022709825.1. Lineage (GTDB taxonomy): Bacteria > Bacteroidota > Bacteroidia > Flavobacteriales > Flavobacteriaceae > Flavobacterium. The sequence goes on from JAKLIC010000014.1 coordinate 2,808, forward strand.
TTAGTGTTGAGTTTATCAAATAGAAACTAATGTAGGCAGTATCTTAATTAGTGTGTAAGAACGTATTTATTTTTCCAGATAGTTGGCTAATAAATCATTTATTTTTTTCAGTCTCTCTAACGATTCCTGATTATCTTCCGTTTTCTCAATTTGTTTTTGCTCTAATTGCGAGGCAAACTGTAAGGCACACATGGCCAAAACATCTTGTTTGTCTCTCACAGCATAATTTTGTTCAAATTGCTTAATCATTACATCAATTTTTTTTGAAGCACTTCGCAATCCTTCTTCCTGACTTGGGTCCACCGTTAACGGATAAACGCGGTCAGCAATTGATAATTTAATTTTAAGCTTTTCGTTCATGCTGTATTAATCAGATAACTGTGCAATACAGTAATCAATTTCACGAATTAATGAATTTATTTTAAGCTTCGTATCTCTTTTGTTTTCGTCACTGCCTAATAATGAATTGGCTATTTTGAGTGTTTCATACTGTTTTTTCAAGCTTTCCATCTCACTGGCTTGAATTTGTATGTTTCGGTTTGCTTTGTTTAATTCCTGTTTTAAATCTTGTATAGTTGTCTCTAAACCTTGCATTTTGCTTATCAGTTTGGAGAGTCTATTTTCAAGAGAATCAACAATTTCTACCATTTCACTCATTGGAGCATATATTCATTACACGATTTACAAAGTTAGTATTCCTAAACGATTAACGCAAATAAAAAAAATAAATTTTATATTCAATTTTTATTTCTCACTAACTGATGGTAAATCATTGAAATAGTATTTTTTAGCTTTGGTTTGAAATTTGCTATACTTTTTTTAAATTAGCAAAAATTCGAAGCCATGAAATACACTTTATTATTACTTTTTGCCTCAATCAATGCCTTTTCACAGGTGAACTATCCACAAAATGATTTTATTTCTCCTTTAGATATTCCTTTGTTTCTTTCCGGCACTTTCGGTGAATTGCGTTCTAATCATTTTCATTCCGGTTTAGATTTTAGAACACAATCAAAAACTGGTTTTAATGTTTATGCAACCGGAGATGGGTATATATCCAGAATTAAAATTTCCACTTTTGGTTATGGTAAAGCACTTTATATTACCCATCCAAACGGGTATACTTCCGTTTATGGACATTTGTTGAAGACTGCCCCTAAGATTGACGCCTATTTAAAAGAGCAACATTATAAAGAACAAAGTTTCGAAGTTGACCTTTTTTTGGGCGAAGGTGTTCTACCGGTGAAGCAGGGAGAGATAATTGCTTTGTCCGGAAATTCAGGAGGTTCCGGCGGTCCGCATTTGCATTTTGAATACCGAGATTCACAAACTGAAAAAATAATCAATCCATTGTTTTTTGGATTAGATGCTAAAATAAAAGACACTAAAGTTCCGGTTGTGAACGAAATAGTGGTTTATCCCATCAGTGACGATGCTGTTGTGAATCAATCTCAACAGCCGATTTCTATTCCCTTATCATTACAAAAAGACGGAACTTATTTAGCCTCAAAAGTTTTAGCTAAAGGTAAAATCGGTATTGGGGTTAATACCTATGACGGATCGGATAATAATTACGGTAAAAACGGAATTTATAAAATGCAAACATATTTAGATGGAAAACCGGCTTTTGATATTGCTTTTAATTCATTTAGCTATGATGAAACCCGTTATATTAATGCGTATATTGATTATTATCGGTATAAAAAGATGAATCAACGGGTTCAGAAAATGTATTATACCAAAAAATATCCCCTCAGTTTAATTTCTTCCAGTTTAACGGATGGAATTATTACAATTCCGCCTAATATTACATCTATTTATAAAGTTGAAATAGCGGATTTTAATGGCAATAAAACAGCAGTAACTATTCCGATAGAGTCTGCCAATCATGAGGTTAAAATTCCAAAAGCAATAAAAAAAACGAATTATTTTATTAAATCCGATAACGAATATATTTTTGAAAAAGATAAGATTTCAGTATTTATACCTGAGCAAACTTTTTACGATGATTTTCATTTAAAATTTGAAGTAAAAGACAAGGTTTTGTATTTGCACGATGATTCAACGCCCGTTCATTCCAATTTTTCTGTCACTTTTGAAGAGGATTCGATTCCTGACGCTGACCGTGATAAGTTTTTCATTGCCACCATTAACGGTAAAAAAACATATTATAATTCAACGAAAATGAAAGAAAAAAAATTTACAACATGGACGCGAAATTTAGGGGAATTTCGATTAATAAAAGATTCTATTTCGCCTAAAATCACTTCTGTTAACTTTCAGGAAGGTAAATGGTTAAGTAAACAAAATGATTTGCAATTTGAAATTACAGATGACCTTTCGGGTATTAAAACTTATACGGGTTACTTGAACGGAAAATGGATATTATTTGATTATGATTATAAGACCAATAAAATCACACACGATTTTTCAGATAATGTCGTTATAGAAGGACGAAATGAATTAAAAATTGTAGTAACTGATAATGTCGGAAATTCTACTATATTTGAATCACATTTTTTTAGAAGTCAGCAACCTTAAACCTATCTTTTGAAAACAAAACAAATTTTATTGGCTTTCCTGCTTTTTTGTGTCGGATTTGCCTCAAATGCTCAAACCGCCAGAATTAAAGGAATCATTTTAGATAAAAACAACAATCCGGTTGAAGGAGTCAGTATTAATTTTCAAGATAAAGGCACCGTTACCAACGAAAATGGGTTTTATATCTTAACTATTCCGGCGAATCAAAGAATCACTTTGGTTTTTACACATATTTCCTTAAAAAGAGCTACTTTACGAATAGAATTAAAAACTAACGAAGATTATGAATATAATTTTCAAATGAGTGATTCGGATGAGCTTTTGGGAGAGGTTATCATTACTTCCGGAAAGCAGAAACGAATAGAAGGGATTACGGCAATCGAACCCGCTATTATTCGCCAAATTCCAGGTGCAAATGCCGGTGTTGAAAATATTTTAAAGACTTTGCCCGGTGTAAATTCAAATAATGAATTAAGTACGCAATATTCTGTTCGGGGAGGAAATTATGATGAAAACTTAGTTTATGTTAACGAAATAGAAGTCTATCGTCCGTTTTTGATTCGTTCCGGTCAACAGGAAGGATTGAGTTTTACCAATACGGATATGGTGCAGAATGTTGATTTTTCTGCCGGCGGTTTTCAAGCTAAATATGGGGATAAATTATCTTCAGTATTAGATATTACTTATCGAATTCCAACTCATTTTGCAGCGGCTTTAGAAGCCAGTTTATTAGGTGGAAGTTTAACCGTAGAAGGAGTGAGCAAGAATCAAAAGTGGGCTAATATCACCGGGGTTCGCTACAGAGATAATAGTTTATTGGTTAACAGTCAGGAAACGGAATCAAATTATAAACCAACTTTTGCAGATATTCAAACGTATTTGACTTATACGCCCAATGCAAGATGGCAATGGGGATTTTTAGGAAATATTTCTCAGAACACCTATAATTATGAGCCTTTGACACGTCAGACTAATTTTGGAACAATCGATGAACCGATTGCTTTACAGGTTTTTTATGAAGGTCAGGAAAAAGATAAATACCAAACTTTATTTGGGGCGATAAAAACATCCTTTACTGTAAATGACAATACAACCTTAAAGTTTATCGGGTCAGTTTATAACACACAAGAGCAAGAGTATTTTGATATATTGGCTGCTTATTATTTAGGCGAAGTAGACAGTAATATTGGTTCAGAAACGTTTGGAGATGTAACCTTTAATCGTGGTATTGGTACTCAACTTAATCATGGGCGTAACAATTTAGATGCCTTGATTATTAATGCTGAAGTGAAAGGTTTTCACAAAATAGAAACGCACGCCATTGAATGGGGCGTTAAATATACCCGTGAAGACATCAGGGATAGATTAGTGGAATGGGAAGTAATCGATTCTGCCGGATTTTCAATTAATCCGCCTCGCGATTTTCCGGTAAATGATCAGCCTTACAACCCTTATACAGGTCCCTTAGTTCCCTATCAAGATGTTAGAGCAACTAATTTTGTAACTATCGATCGCTTTTCAGGATATGGGCAATGGAGTAAAAAAGCTAGTTTAGGAACCAGTGAAGTTTGGTATAATGCCGGCGTACGGATGCAACATTGGCAAGTTTCAGGTGACGGCGTTAAATCTCAAACACAAACAGTATTTAGTCCGAGGGCACAATTTGCTATTAAACCCGATTGGAACAGTGACATGGTTTTTAGAGTTTCCGGAGGATTTTATTACCAACCTCCATTTTATCGCGAACTGCGGGATTATGAAGGAGTGATCCAACCGGATGTAAAAGCTCAACAATCCATTCATTTTATTATGGGTAATGACTACAGTTTCAAAATGTGGAACAGACCATTTAAATTGGTCAGCGAATTATATTATAAAACGCTCGCTGATGTAAATGCTTATACCGTTGATAATGTTCGAATTCGTTACCGAGCTGATAATGAAACGGAAGCCTATGTTTATGGTGCAGATTTTAGAATTAACGGTGAATTTGTTCCCGGAACGGAATCATGGTTTAGTTTAGGCTATTTAAAAACAGAGGAAAACATTCAGGATAAAGGATACATCGCCAGGCCATCGGATCAACGGTTGAAATTTGGCGTACTTTTTCAGGATTATGTTCCCTCTATTCCAAGTTTAAAAATGTACTTGAATTTGGTTTACAATACCGGGCTTCCGGGTGGTTCTCCATCCTATGCTGATCCATATGATTACCAATTGCGTTTGAAAGATTATCGCAGAGCTGACGTAGGTTTCTCCTATGTTTTAACGGAAAAAAATGAAATCAGACCTGAAGGACATTGGTTAAAACGTTTTAAAGACTTGTCTGTTGGATTGGAAATATTTAATTTGTTTAATAATCAAAATGCCATAACAAATACGTGGGTACGCGATGTGTATACCAAAACCCAATATGGTATTCCGAATTATATGACGACCAGAGTTTTTAATGTGAAATTGACTGCACGACTCTAACTAAAGATTAAATTTTATATCTTTGGATAATAACTCACAATCGTATGAAGACTTTTATTAATGCTGTTTTATTATTGATTTTAGTAGTAACTTTTGGTTGTAAAGAAGATGAAAAGGAGAAGCCAAAAGTAACCTATAAAGAATCGCCTGCACAAGTGGAAGTAAAAAAAGATACCACTCAAATCAAAATTGCTGATTTACCCATACACATGGAAGGAACCAGTTTTTTGTTGCATCCTATTGGAGATGTTCGCGTTTATGATGGTAGTTCTAAATCCAGTTACGGTTCCTCCAGTACAAGTCGGGTTAGTTATTCTATTTCAAATTATAATCGATTCGAAATTACAGGATACTTGAATAATATCCGTTTTCAACATCTAGATTCAACAGCAACAAGACCATTAACCGATAAAATTGTTATTATTCAAACCGCTAATTTTTTAAATACAATTGCGGAAAAAACAAAAAAACAGATTTTAGTTTATTCCATTTCTGATATGGATACTAACAAAGATGGTAAGCTAGATGCTAATGATATCAAATCGCTTTACATCAGTGAAATTTCAGGAAATCATTTTATGAAATTATCACCCGATTTTCAAGAATTAATTGATTGGAATTTAATTGAAGCAAAAAACAGACTTTATTTTAGAACAACTGAAGATACCAACAAAAACGGTGATTTTGATAAAGATGATACCGTATTTTATTATTTTGTTGATTTGATGGATAAAGAATGGAAGTTAAACGAATATAAACCGTTTCATTAAATCAGAATATCACTTTCTAAATCAGATTTTTCGATTGAAAAATTAAAACCCAGTTGTTCCATTAACTGAATCACTAAATTTTTATACCAGTTTTCTGATTTCGGATGTATATAAATCTTTTCAATGAGTTGGTGAATATCGACATCAATTTTTAATCCTTCATTTATCACAATATTATTTTGAGTCACATCAGAAATAATGCGAACTTCGCGTTCGTATTGAAAACTTTTTCGTTTAAACAAAAAGGGAAAAAAAGTGTCATCAAACGGAATATATTCTTTTTTATAATCGATATAATTTACTTCCCCAATATATTGAGTTGTTTTAGTTTCCGGTTTCATGGCTTCCTGTAATCTTTTAACGGTAGATTGTATAGCTAATCCTTCGTTGTTTTTGGTGAAAATTTGCCACATGGCAAACGATTCATATTCATTGATGTGCCAACTACTAATCACAATTTTTTCGCGATGGGATTTATAATAATCTAAAAACTCAGGATTGTTTTCAGCAATTTTTCTGATTTCTTCGTAGGTTGGCTCGCTAAAGGTTCCTTCGTATTGGTCTTCAAATTTATCCGACCTAGACATAAAGAGCTTTTTTGAAAGTAATAAATCCAAGAATTTAGATAAGTCCAAATATTTCCATACAATTGTGTTTGGATTTTCCGGAAGAATTATGTCAGTATTATGAATATACATTTTATTCGTAATAAGTTAAAAGTTATAGTCTACTTGAACCTATTCTTTTTGATTTTTATTCGAAACTTTGCATCATTACTAATTTGGAATACATTCCATTTTGAGATAACAATTCATCATGTGTTCCTTGTTCAACAATTTCGCCTTTTTGCATCACTACTATCAAATCTGCTTTTTGTATAGTTGAAAGACGGTGTGCAATAACGATAGAGGTTCTGTTTTGCATCATATTTTCCAGTGCAACCTGAACAAACTTTTCACTTTCGGTATCAAGGGCAGAAGTTGCTTCATCCAAAATCATAATTGGTGGATTTTTTAAAACAGCTCTTGCTATGGACAAGCGTTGTTTTTGTCCCCCTGATAATTTTCCCCCTGAATCGCCAATATTTGTTTCAATCCCGAGTGGTAAATCATTTACAAATTCAAAGGCATTTGCAATTTTCAATGCTTCAATTATTTCAGTATCGCTAGCATTTTGCTTTCCTATTAATATGTTATTTTTGATGGTATCATTAAACAAGATACTGTCTTGGGTAACCAACCCCATTAAATTCCGAAGAGATTCTAAAGAAATATCTTTAATATCAATTCCGTCTATTTTCACGCATCCATCTTGAACGTCATAAAAACGAGTCAATAAATTGGCGATGGTGCTTTTGCCACTTCCTGACTGACCTACTAAAGCAACCGTTTTTCCTTTGGGAATTTTTAAAGAGAAATTTTTCAACACATTTTCCTCTTCATATTTAAAATTGATATCTTCAATGCTAATACTTTCATCAAAAGAAGTTTTTTGTAAAGCATTGGGTTTGTCAACAATTGAATTTTCAACTTCCAATACATCAAATACCCGTTCTGCTGCGGCTAAGCCTGTTTTCACTTGATATGATGCTTTGGAAATAGCTTTTGCAGGAGTTAAAATATTATAGGCTAAGCCCATGTATGCTAAAAAATGAGCCCCTTCTAAAATTGGACTACCATCAGCTAATTTACCTACCAAAACCATATTTCCACCATACCATAATAGGATGGCTATGACTACGATTCCCATGAATTCGCTCAATGGAGAAGATAAATTATTTTTTCTGCCTATACTATTCGAAAGTTTAAATAAACGTTGAATGGAATTTTTGAATTTACTTCTAAAATTTTCTTCTGAATTATAGCTTTTAACAACTTTTAAACCAGCCAATGTTTCTTCCACAATAGAAATTAAATAACCGTTTTCATCTTGTGCTCGTTTTGATTTTGATTTCAAACTTTTACCAATTTTAGTAATGATAAAACCTGAAACCGGAATAAAAATAAAAACAAAAAGAGTGAGTTTAAAACTGATAGCTACCATGGCACCAATAGTAAAAAGGATAGTCATAGGTTCTTTAACCACTAATTCCAAGATGGAAAAGAAAGAATTTTTAACCTCGTTTACATCGTTTAGCATTCTGGCCATCACATCACCTTTCCTTTTTTCAGAATAATAGGAAATGGGTAAATCGATGATTTTATCAAACATTTTATTCCTTAAATCTCTTAGAACGCCATTTTTGATAAGCATCAAATGGTTTAAAGCCAAATAGTTAAAGAAATTTTTTAGTAAAAAAGTGGAAATTACTAAACTGACTACCAATAACAAGGCATATTGCGGACCGTTATCATCCGATAATTTTGTGATATAATAATATAAATAATCTTTCCCGTAACTAGTTATTTCCCAAATCGATTGATAGGTTGGTTTTGTAGCCACTTTTTCTGCATTTTCGAACAAAACCTGAAGCATGGGTATCAAAGTAATGAAAGAAAGTGTGCTAAAAAGAGCATACAAAATATTGAAAATAATATTTAAAACCACATTTGATTGATAGGGTTTTAGAAACGGAATTATCTTTTTTAAATTTTCATCCATTAGTTCAAATGCATTTCTGCTATGATAGTTGCAATTTTTTGGTCTAAAATTGCTTCTACATTTTTAAACTGTTCAATTGAATCTAAGCTATTATTCACGCTGAAATAAAATTTGATTTTTGGTTCGGTACCACTAGGTCTAGCACAAATTTTTGTTCCGTCTTCCAAATAATAAATCAGCACATTGGATTTTGGAATTTCTAACAATTCTATTTCCTCTGTCATTAAATTACGAGCAGTGGAATTGTCATAATCTTCAATACAAACTACACGTTGCCCATTAATTTTTTTTAATGGATTTTCACGTAAATCAACCATCATTTGTTTAATTTCATTTGCTCCCTCAATCCCTTTTTTGGTAATGGAAATCAAGTATTCTTTATAAAATCCAAAATCAACATATAAATTAAGTAATTCTTTGTACAAAGTGCTTCCGGCTGATTTTGCTTGTGCAGCAATTTCACAAACGAGTAGAGTAGCGGCCACAGCATCTTTATCTCTAACAGCATCGCCCACCATGTAGCCAAAACTTTCTTCGCCACCGCCAACAAATTTTTGATTAGGAAAATCTTTGATGAATTTAGCAATCCATTTAAAGCCTGTTAAACCCACTTTGCATTCTACACCATAAGCTGAGGCTAATTCTAACATCATTGGTGTAGAAACTATGGTAGAGCCTATAAATTCATTTCCTTTGAAGCGTTCTTCTCTTTTCCATTGTTCTAACAAAAAGGCCGTCATGATGACCATGGTTTGATTTCCGTTTAGCAATTTCATTTTACCCTCTGTATCACGAACGGCAACACCTAAACGGTCGGAATCCGGGTCAGTGCCAATAACAATGTCGGCATTAATTTTATCAGCTAATGCTAATGCCATGGTTAGTGCTTCCGGTTCTTCTGGGTTTGGTGACTTCACAGTTGGGAAATTTCCGTCCGGTTGGGCTTGTTCTTTTACAATGTTGACATCTGTATAGCCGGCTTTAGCTAAAACAGCAGGAATTGCTTTGATGGATGTGCCGTGAAGCGAAGTATAGACGATTTTTAAATTTTCTTTTGCTGTTTTTGGAGTGTTAAAACTCGCATTTTCGATAGTTGAAGTAAAGAATGCTTCATCAATATTAATGTCGATGTATTCAATTAAACTTTCATTTGCAGTAAATTTAATTTCATCATAGGCTAATGCTTCAATTACCTCAATTATTTCTTCATCTTGTGGTGGTACTAATTGCCCGCCATCTTGCCAATACACTTTATATCCGTTATATTCAGGTGGATTGTGTGAAGCTGTTAAAACTATTCCGGCATGACAATTTAAGTGTTTTAAAGCAAAGGAAAGTTCCGGAGTTGGCCGCATATCAGAAAAAAGGAACACTTTAATCCCGTTTGCAGAAAATACATCGGCAACTACTTTCGCTAAGGTATCACTATTGTGACGACAGTCGTAAGCAATCACAACTTTTAACGCTTCTTTTGGAAAGGAATGTTTTAGATAATTAGAAATACCCTGTGTGTTTTTTCCTAATGTATATTTGTTTATACGATTGGTTCCAACGCCCATGATTCCTCTCATTCCGCCGGTTCCGAATTCTAGATTTTTATAGAAACTTTCTTCTAATTCTTTTGGAGAAGAGGTCATCATTTTTTCGATTTCTTCTCGTGTTTGTAGGTCAAATGTTGGGGTTAACCAAACGTTTACTTTGTCGAGGATGTTTTGTGGAATATGCATAATCTTATTTTTTAAATCCTATTTTATTTCTTTCGATTTTTGGAGTAGCTGTCTTTTCTTTATCCATTAAATAATTTAAAATATTATAGATGTCAGGAAATTGTTTTTCTATTTCGGTGATTTTATCATTGAGCTCTTTGTAATTTAGTGCAAACTGTCTTAACGAAACAAATGTTCTCATAATGGCAATGTTGATAGCGATTGCTTTTTCCGAATTTAACACACTTGAAAGCATGGCTATACCTTGTTCAGTAAATGCAAAGGGCATGTATCGTAATCCTCCTCTTTTTGAGGTCACAAATTGTGACCTCAAACTTTCAAACTCATTTTGTGTAAGTTCAAACATAAAATCAGGGGGAAAGCGATTTATATTTCTTCTGACAGCTTGTTTTAAAACTTTTGTTTCGATTTCATATAATTCAGCTAAATGAAAATCGAGCATTACTTTTTGACCTCTTAATTCGATAATTTGTTGTTGAATAATTTTTAATTTCATGATTTTGGCGTTTATAAATTTTAAATGGCTTTTCGTTTTTTAGTTCATATTTAATTCGTTTGAAATTTTATAATTTTCATTTGATTCTTTATTTCTTAAGATTATTTCTCCTAAAAACCCGGCTAGAAATAATTGAGAACCAATAATCATTGTCGTTAAGGCAATGTAAAAGTAAGGACTATTGGTGACTAAATCATAGGGTAAATCATTATATAGCCTATATAGTTTTGAGATTCCGATATATCCTGTTGCGGTAAAACCAATCAAAAACATCATAACTCCCCAAGCTCCAAAAAGATGCATAGGTCGTTTGCCAAATCTGGATAAAAACCAAATCGTAATTAAGTCTAAAAAACCATTGATAAAACGTTCCATGCCGAATTTGGTTTCACCATATTTTCTGGCTTGGTGTTTTACTACTTTTTCACCAATTTTTGAAAAACCGGCATTTTTTGCTAAAACGGGAATATAGCGGTGCATTTCACCGGAGACTTCGATGTTTTTGATAACCTTATTTTTGTAAGCTTTTAATCCGCAATTAAAATCATTGAGTTGAACTCCAGACGTTTTTCGGGCCGCCCAATTGAATAACTTAGAAGGTAAATTTTTAGACATGACTGAATCATATCGCTTTTTTTTCCAGCCGGAAACTAAATCAAAATTTTGGGAAGTAATGAGTTCATATAATTCGGGAATCTCTTCCGGATTATCTTGCAAGTCAGCATCCATCGTTATCACTACATCCCCTTGGGCTTTGTTAAATCCAGCATGAAGAGCTTGTGATTTCCCGAAGTTTTTAAGAAATTTTATTGCCTTTACATTTGGATTTTCATTAGATAATTGTTCGATAACTTTCCATGAATTATCCGTGCTTCCATCATCAATAAAAATAATTTCATAGGTAAAATTACTTTTATTCATTACAGTAACAACCCAATCATGAAGCTCACGAAGTGAATCTTCTTCGTTTAAAAGAGGTATAACTATGGATAAATTCATTATTCTTTAGCAGAAGTTGGCGTTTTAAAAATCAGAGCTACCAGCAATCCTAAAACAGCATAAAAAGCGATTTGGAAAAAGTATGATTGGAATTGTGATAAAGGACCAAAATTATCTTTACTTTCAATATCGGCAATTGCCTTATTAATTTCAGCAGCCGGTACATTAAATTTACCCATCATTTCTTTTGTCATGGTAATGACATTTTCGGTCAGAACATTTTTAGCTTCAGGATCAATTACATTAAACAGAATGATGTTGTATAAAACATAAATGGCAATACCAACAATTATGGGTAAGATAAAGCTTAAAAAAGCTTCTTTATAGCTCATTTGACCTTTTAATGCTTTTTTGTTTGTTATAGAGCAATAAATAGCTATACCAATTATGATGACGAAATTTACTATTCCCACCCACCAATTTGTGAATAACGATAAATCAACGGTATACATGGTTGTGGTAATTAATACTAAAATTACACCCATTATAATGCCTAAAGTAAAGCCGTTCTTTTTGATACTATTTTCCATATTGTTTATTTTAAAGTACAAATATAACAATATTCCAATTATGGTTCAGAAAATCAAGATTTAAAAGACTTCAAAAAAAAGTAATTAAACATTTGATTATTAAAAAATAGTTGTAAATTTGCACACTTAAAAAAAGTAAAAGATTATAAACAAAAAGTTGTGTGTTTTTTACACCTTTTCGTTGAAGAAAAGCTTCGGAACGGCATACAACCATTAATAGAAAAAGATTTACACAAAATGAAAAAAGGAATTCACCCAGAAAATTACAGATTAGTTGCCTTCAAAGACATGTCGAATGAGGATGTATTTATTACTAAGTCAACTGTAGAAACGAAAGAAACAATTACACACGAAGGAGTTGAATATCCTGTGTTTAAAATGGAGATTTCTAGAACATCTCACCCATTTTATACCGGTAAATCTAAACTTATTGATACTGCAGGTCGTATTGATAAATTCAAAAACAAATATGCCAACAGAGCAAAATAATTTTTGCCTCAAATTTTATAAAAAAAATCCCGAGCAATCGGGATTTTTTGTTTTTCTAAAAGTTTAAATTTTTAATTGTTTTTGAATAAATCTTCTAAGGGTTTCAATTGTTCCATCCCAATATCCGATTTTTGAAGAGCAGAAAACAAAGTCATAAAATCTTCCGGATTCATTTTATCTCCTAATATACGAACAACTGCAAATCCGTTTTCATTTTTATTACCATATAAAACGAATTCTTCGATAGCATCATCTTTTCCAACAAAATAAACAGCAGCACCTTCTTTTCCGGAGCCAAATTTCATTAATTGTTGGTACTTTTCATCTTTTAAAATTTCGGTTACTTTAGTTCGTTCCGTATCAAATTTTACTTTGTTTTGTTCATTTGCCTTAAATGCTAAAACATTCATTTTTTTAAACGTTTTTAAGGCTTCTTGTTGTTCGCCGGTCAAAGCATCCGGTTTGATATTTAAAATACTGGGAGAAACATCCACGGAAATAAAATCACTGGATTCAGTGTTCTCTACGAAATACTTTTGTAAAGTTGGATTCTGTTCACAAGCTATCAAACTGACTAGCATAAGTGAGGCTATTATTTTTTTCATTTAATTATTTTTTAATGTTTTTAAAATTCGTTCTTCATTTTCAGAAAGAGGCATCGCATTATTTGTTTCCCAAAAATTTTCTTTGTAATTCATTCCGTTTGGGTATAAACTTCTTTCTTGATAAGTGGTGTTTTTATCCGGTGAAGTGATAATAGTATCCTCAAAATTTGTTACAACTAAATCGCTTATCGACATCAGTCGGTCATTCATTTGACCACCAAATTTGATGTAAACATCCAATAGTGTTTTTTTATAACTTGGAATATATTTTCCGTTTACATATTTATATGATTGTTTAATCTGGATGTCATAAAAAGCATATTTAAACAACAACATATTGGTTATTTCAACATTTTTTTTATGTTTTTCCGACATTTTTATATCTATATCCAGCACAATACGGTTAACAGGGTCGTACGTGATTTTGCCTTCCAATAAAACTTCATCTACGTTTGGTTTAGGAATTATATAAATTACTTCAATAGCATTTCCGTATTGGTCTTTTTTTGAACGGAGTTCAAAGTCATAATTTGGTTCGTTTTTTTTACTCAAGATACTTTTTTCAATATAATCATAACTAAAAAATCCATTTGCTGCTTTTTGAATATCAAAAAAGGAATCCATTTCTGCCAAATCTGCTTTTCCTTTTTTCTCGATTTCATCAGCACCAATTAGTTGATAAGCCCTACTTTGATTCACAATAAGTTTTGCTTCCAGTTTATCTTTCTTTTTAGGTTGTAAATAAAAATCAATTAATCCGTCGGCAAATTTTGAATATTTATTGTTGATTTTTACAAATTCACGATAATAGGTTTCCAATTTTACACTTTTGTCTAATAATGTTTTAGAATGACTTATGATGCCGGATAAAATTGTAGCAACCGGTTTGTTGGTCACAATTACTTCTTCCAAAGCAATTTCATCTATTTCTAAAAATACGGTTGTAAAAGTGGAATCAATTTTTGCCACTTCAAATTTCTTAGATTGATAGCCTAACGAACTAATTTCAATGGTCGTTACATTTTTTGAAATGTAAAATTTAAAGACACCATCTTCATTTGAAATAACTCCTTGAGCTGTTTGTAAGGCAATAACATTTGCAAACGGAATCGATTCTTTGGTTGATTTATCCACTATTTTGCCTTCAAAAACAGTTGATTGAGCATTTACTGTAAAAAGAGACAAACTAAAAAAGAACAATACTATTTTTCTCATTTAAATGATGGGTAAGGAGGGAACATAACAGTTGAAGACATTCCAGAATTATATAAAAAAAAGACTTTGTCAAATCAATTTTTGACAAAGTCTTGAATTAATTATTTTTTTCCTTTGGTTGAAACTTTTTTCAAATCATCACCACCGGGAAGATTCATTTTTTCAGTTAAAGCCGATATTTCATTTAAATCAAAATTTCCGGTTAACGATAATAAAACGGTTTCTTTATCTTTCGGGCCACCTTCCATAAACATAAATAATTCGCGTACTTCGGTGTCTTTTGCTCCGGATTTCATGTAAATTCTAACGTTTTTTCCGCCATCAGAAACACGCATTAATTCTTCTAATCCGGCTGTTTTTAAATATTTATCAGCAGTCGTTCGCATGTCAGCTGTGATTTTTGAATTAGAAGTGACAAATACTTTTAAATTGTCTAATTTTTTTATCAGGTTCAAATATTGTTGGGCTTCTTTGTCAGCAGGATCCATTTTTACTTTACTCATCATTTCAAACATTTTTTTGTTTACGATGATGGTGCTAACTTCTTCCTGACCGTCAAATTTGTCAAAAACAGATTGACCAAACATGATGGTTGAAACTAAAAATACGACTAAGGTTGTTACAAATTTTATCATTTTTTTTATTTTTTAAATATTAATTGTTTTGATTTTTCATACTCATTTAAATAGGCAATACTTTCAACGCCCTCGTTCACATTTTCTGAAAGCAAAGCCAAAGCCTTTTGTGTCTCTTCGAAGGCTTCTTCCGGACTGACAAAACTTCCTAAATCGGAAACTACCTGAGCAGGTGCGGGAGAGGGTTTGTAATTCAGATAAGCAAAAAGCCCGCCAAAGAAAACTAAACTTGCCGCAATCGCTATCCAAGCTGCAGAAAACCGTTTTTTTGAAGGTAACGAAAGTTCTTTGTTGAATAGTTCCTTATCATTGACAGTAAGATAATTAAACAACGGTTTGTAATGCTCTAAATGAGCGGCTACTGTTTCAGTTGAAAAGTACTGTTTCAACTGTTTTTCTTCCGCAAGTGTTGTAT
>JAKLIC010000140.1 GCA_022709825.1 Bacteroidota bacterium
TCCGGCAGTAAGACGGTCTTCCACACCATAACCGGCGGAAATATAAATACGTCGGTCGTTCTTAGAAAGTAAAATAATAACGCCATTGTCTTTATCTTTATCTCCAATCCCCCATTCTTGTCCCCATCTTGGGGCTAATAATCCAATATTTTCACCTTTTAAATCGGCAATGGTAATCACTACAATTTGAGTAGAGGTACTGTCGGAATAGCGAATTAGTTTTTCTTCTAAAGCTCTTTCTTCCTCAGGTTGTAAAACATCACCATAGTCATATAGACTGGTTTGTTTAACAGGAATTTCCGGAATAGTAAACTGGGCTATCGATGTCTGAATAGACAGAAATGCAATAATAAAAAAGCAATAAATTTTTGAAGTAAATTTCATTTATCCTTTGGATATTTCATTAGAAAGTTCGTTCGTGTCATCTGATGCGTAGGGAAAGAATTCTTTTAATCTTTCTCCGGCTCTAGTAATTCCGGCCACTAAACCTTCTTTGTATTTTTTGTTTTTGAAGTTTTCTATGACAATGTCTTTGGTACAATCCCAAAAATCATCTTCTACAACATCATCAATACCAATGTCTCCAATGATAGCAAACTTTTTATCTGCAACACCTACGTAAAACAACACGCCGTTTCGGGCTTCCGTTTTAAACATTTCAAGAAAATTGAACACCTCCTGAGCTCTCGCTATTGGAGGTGTTTCTGAATGATTCTCGATGTGTACCCGAATTTCTCCGGAAGTATTTTTTTCTGCCATTGCAATTGCCAGAACAATTTCCTGTTCATCTGCAGTGGTTAGAAAATCTTCTACTTTTGACATAGTTTAGAATTTAACTTCCGGTGCTTTTTCAGAACCCGGCTCTGCATCAAAATATGGTTTTTCTTTATATTTTCCTAAGAATAAATTGTTTGGAAATTTTAAAATATGATTATTGTAAAATTCAACAGATTCATTAAAACGCACTCTGGCTGTTTGAATTGTATTTTCTGTACTTGCCAATTCATCTTGTAATTTTAAGAAATTTTGATTGGCTTTCAGTTCAGGATATGCTTCAACAGTAACTAACAGTCTTGACAAAGCAGAAGAAACGCCGCTTTGAGCTTTGTTAAATTCGGCTAGTTGCTCTGAAGTTACATTAGTAGGGTCAATGGTAGTTTGCGTAGCTCTTGCTCTTGCAGAAATAACGGCTTCCAGAGTACTTTTTTCAAAATCGGCAGCTCCTTTTACCGTGTTTACTAAATTGCCAATCAAATCACTTCTTCTTTGGTAAGAGGTTTGAACATCTCCCCAAGATTTATTGACCGCTTGGCTTTTAGTGATTGCTGTATTTTGAATTCCAACTACATAGAATCCAATAATGAATATTAATCCAATAATAATACCTACGGGAATTAACCATTTTCTCATAATTTCTGTTTTTTAATTTATGTATTAGTCTATTGAGTGAGCAATGCGTTACAATGATTTTTATTTTTGCCTATTGCAATTTACATTTCTCCTTTGATTTGCTGCAATTGTTCTTTAATTCCTTCTAATTTTGAAATGATTTCATACTTGTCTAAGGTTTTCTTTTGACCTTCTTTCAAATGCGTTTTGGCTCCTTCCAAAGTAAACCCCCGTTCTTTAACCAAATGATAAATTAACTGAAGGTTCTTCACATCTTCTTGCGAAAACATTCGATTTCCTTTGGCATTTTTTTTGGGTTTGAGGATATCAAATTCTTTATCCCAAAAACGAACCAGAGAAGCATTTACGCCAAATGCATCGGCTATTTCTCCAATACTGAAATATAATTTGTCTTTAGAAAGTTCAATTTGCATCGTTTTTTATTTTTTTAATTCTATTCTGCTACTAAGATAAACAAAATAACCTTTATTTAAACCTTAGTCAAGAGCTTGATTTTCCTGATTAGCAATTTTTGAAATAGCAATATATTCAGCTGCTGAAATGCTTCCGTAATAAAAATTAATCGGATTGATTGGTTCCCCGTCTTTGTGCACTTCATAATGTAAATGAGGAGCTTCGCTTCGGCCGGTACTACCTACATAGCCTATAATATCTCCTCGTTTTACTTTTTGACCGGCTCTCACTTTATATTTGCTTAAATGTGCATAATAAGTGGTGTATCCAAAACCATGTTTGATAATTAATAAATTTCCATACCCAGACAAAGTATTGTCAGACTTTTCGACAACTCCATCGCCTGTAGCAAAAACCGGTGTGCCTGTTTTAGCGGTGAAATCCATTCCATAATGCATTTTTCTGATTTTCGTGAAAGGGTCATTCCTAGTTCCAAATCCGGAGGCCATTCGGGTTAAATCTTCATTTTTAACAGGTTGAATTGCCGGAATAGCGGCTAACAGTTTTTCTTTTCCTTTTGCTAATGATAAAATTTCATCCAATGATTTGGATTGAATGGCTAATTGTTTGGAAATAATATCTACCCGTTTAGTGGTGTTTATAACCAATTCAGAATTATCAAATCCTTCCAATTCTTTGTAGCGATTAACTCCACCAAAACCTGCTTGTCGTTGCTCGGTTGGAATAGGAGAAGAGTTAAAATAAACGCGATATAAATTGTTATCACGGTCTTCTAAACTTACTAAAACTTCATCCAATTGATCCATTTTTTTGTTTAAAAGGGCATACTGAAGTTTTAAATTCTCAATTTCCCGAGCTTGTAAACGATCTTTTGGCGTTTCAAAGTAAGGCGTGTTCAATAAAATGACAAAACATAAAAATCCAAATAAAGCTGAAGAAACCAGAAACAACGCCACATAACCAAACTTCCGACCTTTTTTAGGGCTGATTTTTTTATAAGCTAAACTTTCGGTATCGTAATAATACTTTACTTTCTTCGACATTTCTTAAATTATACTATTTTTGTGCTTTCAAAAGGATTAGACGAACAAATTTATGAAATGTTTCATTCTAAAGCTAATTTAATTTGACCTCCAAGTTAATATTAGTACTGAAAAATAAATGAATTTTAACTGTTTAAAATCTGAGAAAATAATAAAATTAAAATAAACTTTGAAACTTTATAACTTGGTTCCATGATGGCACAAAGAAGTAAATTCAAAAATCAAATACAATGAAATCACAAGATATACGCAAGCAGTTTCTGCAATTTTTTGAAAGTAAAGGGCATTTAATCGTTCCTTCAGCTCCCATTGTTCTAAAAGACGATCCAACGTTGATGTTTAATAACTCAGGCATGGCTCAGTTTAAAGAGTATTTTTTAGGAAATGCAGTGCCAAAAAGCAAACGAATTGCAGATACTCAAAAATGTTTACGGGTTTCCGGAAAACACAATGATTTGGAAGATGTTGGTTTTGATACCTATCACCATACCATGTTTGAAATGTTGGGAAACTGGTCTTTTGGCGATTATTTCAAAAAAGAAGCCATTGCTTGGGCTTGGGAGTTTTTGACTGAAGTTTTAAAATTAGACAAAGACCGATTATATGTTTCCGTGTTTGAAGGAAATCCACAAGAAAATGTGCCATTTGATCAGGAAGCCTTTGATTTATGGAAACAATATGTGGCAGAAGATCGTATTATCTTAGGAAATAAAAAAGATAATTTTTGGGAAATGGGCGACCAAGGACCATGCGGTCCATGTTCAGAAATTCATATCGATTTACGTTCAAATGAGGAAAGAGCTAAAGTTTCCGGAAAGAGTTTAGTGAACAATGACCATCCGCAAGTGGTGGAAATTTGGAATAACGTTTTCATGGAATTTAATCGTAAAGCCGATGGAAGTTTAGAAAAGCTACCAGCCCAACACGTAGATACCGGCATGGGATTTGAACGATTATGTATGGCGATGCAAGGTGTGCAATCTAATTATGATACCGATGTTTTTACGCCAATTATTAGAGAAATTGAGACCATTACCGGTACAAAATATATTCCACTTAGTGGAGCTGAAGGAAGAATTGCTACTGCTGAGGAAGAAAAAATCAATATTGCCATTCGCGTTGTAGCAGACCATGTACGGGCTGTCGCTTTTGCCATTGCCGATGGACAATTGCCTTCTAACACCGGGGCAGGTTATGTTATTCGTAGAATTTTGCGAAGAGCCATTCGGTACGGATTTACTTTTTTAGGAACCAAAGAACCTTTTATTTATAAATTAGTGGAAACACTAAGTAATCAAATGGG
>JAKLIC010000141.1 GCA_022709825.1 Bacteroidota bacterium
TTTAAAATCATTGGCCATATCGGCAGCGTAAGTGCTTGTTCTTGTGGGGTCTAAATCTTCTTGAATGGCTAAAAGTGTTTGTGCAATCTTTTTGCCGTAATCGTTTCCTTGAATATTTTGTTCTTCATTGCCAATCGACCATAAAAAGACGGAGGCATGGTTTCTGTCGCGTTTGAGTATGCGTTTGAATTGGTCAATATATTCCGGACTGCTGTTTAATAAACGTTGTTCATCGACCACTAACATTCCTAAACTGTCACAGGCTTCTAAAAGCTCCGGAGTTGGAGCATTATGACTGGCTCGGTAGGCATTAGAACCCATTTCTTTTAATAACTTGATGCGGTAATACTGCATATAATCCGGTAAGGCACTCCCAATTCCGGCATGGTCTTGATGGTTATTGGTACCTTGGATTTTTAAATGGTTACCATTGAGAAAAAATCCTTCTTTTGCATCAAATTTTACCGTTTTTATTCCGAAACGCGTTTTAGTTTGATGTACAATTTGGTTATCTGATTTTACAACTGAAATTACTTTAAACAAATAAGGATCTTCTAGTGACCAAAGGCGGACATTGTTTAAATTTAGTTTCTGTTTTACCGTAATGTCTTTATGGATTCCTACCGTGATTTTTTGTTCTGCTGTTTTGGCTAAAACTTTCCCGTTTCTATCCGTAATATAGGCGTAAACCAAACCACCGGTAGTTTTTAAATGATTATTTTGAACGGTGGTTTCAATAGTTACAATGGCATTTTTGCCCTTTATTTCGGAATGTACAAAAACACCATCCTGGGGAATGAAAATTTTATCGGTAATGTTTAACCAAACGTGTCTGTAAATACCGGCTCCTTCATAAAACCAACCTTCATATTGCGTGGCATCCACACGAACGACAAGTACATTATCACCTTCAAAATTGACATAGTCCGACACGTCATAGGAATTACCAACGTAACCGCTAAAATTGGTGCCAACATAAAATCCGTTTAACCAAATTTCAGCATTTCTGTAAATACCGTCAAATTGAATTTCAAAACGTTTATTGCTTTTCGCTTTGTCAACCGTAAAATGTTTTCTATACCATCCAATGCTGGTTTCCGGAAAAGCACCACCTACAGGTTTGTAACCATGACTGTCCATTTCAACTTGTTCAGATTTCACAAAGGGTAATTCCACCACCCAATCATGTGGAACATTGACTTTTGTCCATGCGGTATCTACAAATTTTGGGTTAACAATGGTAGTGGCAAAAACGTTTGATTTGTGAAGTAAAGCGGTTTTACTGTAATCAAAATCTTTTTCAGGATTGGCAGCATGACCAAAATGGAATTTCCAATCGTCATCTAAACTAATTTTTTCTTGGGCTTTCCCCACAAAGGAAAAGAGAACGAAACTGTATAGTAGTAGTAATTTACCAAATGGTTGAAATAAATTTTTTAGCATAATTTTATTCTTTAAAAGCATCTAATGCCGGAGAGGGTTTTCCGTCCGCTTGCCAAGCACTTAAACTGTAATGACTCCAACTTTTTTCACCTTGTGGCTCCCAATACAAAACACCTAAACCTTTGTTGTTAGGTACATTTTTGACCGCTTTGATGGTGGCTTCTAATAATTCTTTGGTGTTTTGCACTTTGTCATATTCACCGCCAACTTCAACAACCATCACTTCTTTGTTGTAACGGGTGACCATATCGTTTAAGTTGAAGGCTAAATTAGCAATGGTTTCGGTATAGTCTTTTTTTACCCAAAACGGATAATAGGAAAGTCCAATCACATCATATTTTACGTTTTGAGCGGTAGCATTGTCAAAAAACGTTCTGAATTTTGCATTGTTATCGCCCTCATCTAAATGAACAATCACTTTAATCGACTTGTCCACAGCTTTTACAGCATCGTACCCTTTGTTCAGCAAAATACCCAACTGTTTCCAATTGTTAGTGCTGCCGTCAGGCCAAAGCATGCCTCCGGGAATTTCGTTACCTACTTGAACCCATTCGGTTTTTACTTTTGCTTTTTTTAAAGCGGTCATCACCTCAAACGTATGGTTATAAACTGCTTGGGCTAATTGATCAAAAGGTAACTTGGCCCAAGCTGCCGGTTTGTTTTGTTTGGCAGGGTCAGCCCAAGAATCGCTGTAATGAAAATCAATCATAATGCGAAAGCCCATTTTTTGAGCCCGTAACGCAAAGGCAACGGTTTCGTCTTTGCTGCAATGTCCACTGGCTTTGTCATCATTAGGATTGACAAAAACCCGAAGGCGAACGGTATTCATACCGCGGTCTTTCAACAATTGTAAACAATCTTTTTTGGAACCGTCAACATCATAAAATTGATACCCGGTAGCTTCCATTTGGGGTAACCAACTTACGTCAGCTCCTTTTGAAAAGGCTTGTCCGAAATTCAATGTTGAATGGAATAAAATTAAAAATAAGGGCAGAAAATAAAAGGTCTTTTTCATGATTAATCTTTCTTAAAGGCAGCCATGGCCGGCACGGCTTTGTTTGTAAAATCCCACAAGGCTTGATTTTCAAAGGGCGAACCATTGGTAGATTCATTACCTCTAAAAGCAACCCATTCGGTTCCCCAATAAGCAAAACCTATTCCGCTTGTTGTTTCCTTCACTAGTGATTTAATGGCTAAAAGGTAATTTTTTTGCCCCTCCGGTGTAGCAGGATATGCTGGAATTAATTGGTTTTCTAGACCAACAAGGTTATTGGTCCAGTCATTCCAAGTTAACGTAAACGGATAAGCTGTTTCAGCGATAACTACCTTTTTGTTATAGGTTTGCCCTAACGAATTTATAGTGCTTTTTAAATCCGGTAGACTTTTACCATGCCAAACAGGGTAAAAAGATAATCCGATATAATCATAATCAACCGAAGTCATCTTGTTATAAAACCAAGTTGCACCGGAACCGATTCCGGCATAATGCAACATGATTTTTGTGGTTGGTGATTGCGAACGAATTCGGGAACTAATCGTAGAAAGCAATTCTAAACACTGACTTTCATTGTTGATTAAATGACCTTTTGGCCATAACAGCCCACTGTTGATTTCATTTCCTATTTGAAAGATATCCGGTTCAATCTCTGTTAAAATGGTTGTGGTATAATCTGATGCAGCTGTTTTCAAATCTGCAAAAGATAAGTTTTGCCAGGCAACAGGAGTAGTTTGATTACCGGGGTCAGCCCACGTATCGGAATAATGTACGGTCAACCAAACTTTCATGCCGGCTTGTTTTACCCGTTGAGCAAACGCTTTTACTTCATTAAATCCGGAATGAGCATCGGCAGGATTTTTCCAAAGACGAATTCGAATGGTATTACAACCCGCATTTTTTAAGGTGGTCAAAGCTATTTCAGGCTGATTGTCGGCATTGTAATAAACAGTATTTTCACTTTCAATTAAAGGAAGGTAAGACATATCTGCCGCACGGATAAAATTGTCTTCCACTACCGGTTCTATCGGTGTTTTCGAGTCGTCTTCTGAACAACTTCCCAAGAAGAAGGTCGTCAAAAGGACAGTAAAAAGGGTTAGTACATTTTTCATAGTATTTTTTTTATAAGGTTTCAAAAGCAAAAATGGTCTGATGGTGATAGCGTTCTCCCTTTTTTAAAACGGCAGAAGGGAAGTTTTTATGATTCGGAGCATCCGGATAATTTTGTGTTTCAAAGCAAATGCCACTTTCCGGATGGTAATCCGCCGCCTCTTTTCCTTTGATTTGCCCAAAACAATTGCCGCCAACATAGACATGAACCGCCGGTTGATCGGTTAGAACAGTCATTTTTAAGTTATGCAACTTACTGGTCAACACAGCCGCAACTTTTTGATTGGCTTGTAAAGTGAACGTATTATCAATGGATTTGGGAGCTTTTTTTGCGTTAGAAAAGTCAAAAGAATTGTCACTCAGCTTAATCAGAACACCGCTCGGGATGTTTTCTTGGTTGGTTTCTAATACCGATTCAGAATGAATGATTAAATCTTGGTTGGTCACATTTCCTTGGTGACCATCTAAATTAAAATAGCTGTGTTGGGTTAGATTCAATAAGGTATCTTCCGTGCTATGAGCATGAAATTCCACAATTACCTGATTGGATTCGGTTAGCATATAGGTCACTTCAGCCATTAGGATTCCAGGATAATTTTCTTCTAAATGTTGAC
>JAKLIC010000142.1 GCA_022709825.1 Bacteroidota bacterium
GATGCAATTCAAATAACTTTTCTAAATGGTTTGGAAACCAATAATCATCAGCATCTATAAAGGCAATAATTTCCCCGTTAGCATAGTTAATTCCGAAGTTTCTCGCTTGTGAAACACCTTTGTTATCAGTAGAAATCAGCAAAATTCGTTCATCGGTAAACGAATTTACAATTTGTTCACTTTTATCAGTTGACCCGTCATTGATGATAATCACTTCAAAATCATGAAAAGTCTGTTTCAACACACTTTCAAGCGTTTGTTGAATTTCTTTTTCCTTATTGAAAAGCGGAATAACTATAGAAAATATGGGTTTCATGACTATTGCATTATTCTAATGAGCAAAGATAACCTAAGCGATAGATATCAAAATAAACTAATTTTGGATTTGTACTCAATATATTTTTCTTTAAAAAGGGAGCTACAATTTTAAAACCAACTGCTACCAATTTTGTTAATCCCAGCTTTTTCAGTTTGGCATAAGCTTGCACTAACGGATTCATTTGGTCCACACCTTTTTCATGAAGAAGGTATTTTTTTCGGGATTCAACTCCTTGTAACGCTTTTTGAAAATAAACTTCGTTTGTTTCTAATCCTAAATGAAGGATTGGGTTATCAAGATGAAGCACAGAAATTTGTTGTTGATAAAGTTGATATCCAAAATAAATATCCATGCCATAATTTTTCTCGTTGGCTTGGTAATTAAAGTTTAAAAAAATTGATTTTGGAACTAGCATATTTCCTGAAAACACGTAGGTATAGGGATTTTTATTTCGTTCAGAAGCATATTTTTCTTCTCGCTCTTTTCCATACCTAAACCTTAAAATTTTTGTAGCATCAGTTGATTCCTTTTCATATTGATAGCCACCAAAAATAACTGTGTTCAGTTGTATAGCATCGATATAATGTTGGATAAAAGCGGAAGTAACAGGAATCACATCTGCATCTAAAAATAATAACCAGTCATATTTTGCTTGTTCTGCCAATCGTTGCCGTGTTCGCGTCCGTCCGACATTGGTTTGGTTAACGTTATAAATACAGTTGGGTAAAGTTGAAATATTTAGATTTTCAATTTGATAATCATTATCAGATTGGTCATCCAAACAAATGATTTCAAAAGGAATTTGTGCTTCTAAGCATTGTTGATGCACATTTTTAACAAGTGCAAGAATAGCATAATTATACGTCGGAATTAAAATGGATAGCATATTAAAGTCTTAATAATCCATATTTAAAAATACACCAAATTGCCCAAAAACCATCTTTCCAATTGATTTTTTTTCCTTCATCATACGTTCTTCCGTAATAGGAAATGCCTACTTCATAAATTCGAATTTTGGGAATGCGAGCTATTTTTTGAGTGACTTCCGGTTCAAACCCAAAACGATTTTCATGTAAAGAAAGTGATTTTAGAAGGGTGGCATTAAACAATTTGTAACACGTTTCCATGTCGGTCAAGTTTAAATTGCTGAACATATTCGATAGGAAAGTTAAAAACCGATTGCCAATGGTATGCCAGAAAAACAATATCCGGTGCGGTTTTCCGCCCATAAACCTCGAACCATAAACCACGTCAGCATGTCCGCCTAGCATTGGTTTTAATAAAACAGTATATTCCTCCGGGTCATATTCTAAATCAGCATCCTGAATGAGTATGAAATCACCTGTAGCTTTTGAAATTCCGGTGTGAATTGCGGCACCTTTGCCTTTGTTTACGTCATGCTTGTAATAATGAACTACAAATTCCGGATTATTAAATTGATAGGCTAATAGTGTTGCTTCGGTTTCATCGGTTGAGCAGTCATTCACTATAATGATTTCTTTCAAAACAGCCTCAGGCAACACAACGTCCTTAATTTTGTTTAAAATCAAATGAATTGTCCTTCCTTCATTGTAGGCCGGAATGATAATCGATAATTTTTTGGGATTGCTTTGGTTTTCCATACAATTGAAAATAATACCCTATTTTTGACTATTATTTTTGAATGAGCAATTTAGCTTTTTTCAACAAATAGTGAACTTATTTTATTCAAATATATGACACTTTTTATTCAAAAGTATTTTTATCATTTTATACTCGTGGCTATTGGGTTGCTTTGGCTATCTGTTTTAATGGGATTATTGGATATTTCTGCTCAAACCTTGATTTATCCTGATGCGGGAGATTATAACTTGTCAGCTACTAATTTATATTGGTACTTTCGCGGCCATTGTTATCGGCCAATGCTCATGGCGGCTATATATGGTTTTCCATTGTTGTTTGGTGCTTCAGATTTTGATTTGTATGGCATCGCAATTTATATTAATGTTTTTTTATGGTTAGCTACTATTTTAATTTTATTTGAATTACTTCAAACTTATGTAAGTAAGAAAATCGCATTTTTGATATCACTTTGTTTTGTTTTTTTTGTTAGCAATGCATTGTTTAATTTTCATTTATTAGCAGAAACCCCTTTTCTTTTTTTCCTGATTTCAGGGTTTTATTTTATTCAAAAGTATACTCAAACAAAGGTTTTTAAATGGCTTGTTATTGCACTTTCCATTATCGTTTTAAGCATGCTAATCAAGCCTGCCAGTAAGTTTTTTGCAATACTTATGTTACTCTACTTTGCCAAAATACTTTTTTCGCAGTATAAACAAAAAGTAATGGTTTTTTTGTACGCTTCTTTGGTTTTATGTTTTGTTCAAGCGGCTGGTTTAAAACATCAGTTTGGCGATTTTACGATTAGTTATATTGATAGTGTGACGTTTTATAATTACCTGTTTTCAAAAGCAGATTGTTATAGAAAAGGAGTAGAGTACAATCAAATCAAGAATCCCAGAGCGGAATATTTATTCACCCACAAAGCCCATGAGCAAAAACAAATTGCGAATGCAGATATCAAAGAGCAATTGTTGAACAACAAATGGAATTTGATAAAAGCGTATGGCAACAATTTTATTTGGAATTCTGTTACCGGTTCCATTTGCATCAATGGGTATTCAAACGTAAAGGGAAATCCCGATTTTGAAACTAACCAAACTATTTTATCTTGGATTTCGAAATACCAAAACCGTTTAATGACGGGTTTAGGAATCGTGTTGGGTTTGTTGTCCGTTTGGCAGTATTACAGAAAAGATACCTTTTTGCTTTTCGCAGGGCTTGTGATACTTTATATCATTGGAATATCAGGTATATCAAGTGATCAAGGCGATCGATTCCACCTGATAACTTATCCGTTTACCTTATTGCTGTTAGCAAAATACGTGAGTACTAAACCGTTCTTTGCACCACTTCAAAAATAGTGCTGTCTTCGCATTTCAACGTTTTAGATGGGAATTTCATAATCAACGCATAATCATGTGTTGCCATGATAATCGTTTTGCCGTTTTGATTGATTTTTCGCAATACTTCCATGACTTCCACACTGGTTTGTGGGTCTAGATTTCCGGTAGGTTCATCTGCTAGAATTATTTCCGGATCGTTTAATAAGGCTCTGGCAATGGCCACCCGTTGTTGTTCTCCACCCGATAGTTGATGAGGCATTTTGTGAAGCATTGATTTCATGCCTACTTTTTCCATCACTTCATCAATTTTTTGTTTCATTTCAGCTGTTTCTTTCCAGCCGGTTGCTTTTAATACAAATTCTAAGTTATCAAAAACACTTCGGTCCGGCAGTAATTTGAAATCCTGAAAAACGATACCTATTTTTCTTCTCAAATACGGAATGTCATTTTCTTTAAGTTTAGCCAAATCGAAATCAACAATAAAACCTTCGCCGTTGGTTAATGGTAAATCGGCATAAAGTGTTTTCATAAAACTACTTTTCCCGGATCCGGTTTTTCCAATCACATAAATAAAATCACCCCGTTTCACATCTAGATTGATGTTTTTCAAAATCATGTTATTTTCTTGCGAAATGTTGACGTTTTTTAACGATGCGATGGTGTTTGACATAAATTTACTATTTTGATTGGTAAAAGTAGTAAGTTACCAATGGTTTTCAAAATTATTTTTTCAATTTAGTGAGGGTATAGATTCCTCCTGCAAAAAGAACTATTGCAAGGCCTAAATATAAATAGCCTTCTTGTTTGCCAGATTCGTTAGAAGCATCAATTTTTAAA
>JAKLIC010000143.1 GCA_022709825.1 Bacteroidota bacterium
TGTGGGAATTGGAGGTACATTGGGTTATAAAATTAATGACAACATGCAATTGAACCTTTCCTATTCCTCTACAGTTAATGATCATAAAACTACGGATTTACAAATGGATGGATTTCGTTTCACACTTGTTTATGGATGGCATTCATTGGTAGAAGGAATGAAACGGTTAAGTGGAAATGATTGATAGCAATCTACCAACAAAAATTATTAATACTTAATCCGAATGTATTGGCAACAGAGGTATCAATTTATATTTGTATTGCTACTTTATATCTCAATTTTAAATTCAGGTTTTGCCCAAGATTCTTCTAAAGAGTTTTGGCCTGAACTTGATGTTTGGTATAAACTAACCCCCTCATGGCGAGTTTCTGTTTTAATCCCTATATCAAGAAATATTGAAACAAATTATCGCGAAGGTAGTTTTGTATGTCAAATGGATTATTCGTGGGGAAAACCCAAACGTATTATTTTTATGCGAATGTTAAACGAAGAAGAAGCCGAAAGAATTAAAAATAAAATGATTCGGGGAGGCTATTTAACAGGAGTCAGTTTAGATGATAAAGGACAGACCTATTCGGAAAACACAGCTTTTACAGAATTCCATTATCGTATTCCAGTAAAAGGTTCTTTTTTAATTACACACAGACTACGTGCCGATTTACGATGGATGGGAAATGAAAATGAATTTTCTCAAAGGTATCGCTATCGATTTATGATTGAGAAAGAATTAAAAGCCAAAAAAGTTTCATTCGTACCTTATATAAATGCAGAAACTTTTTATGATTCTCGTTTTAATACAATTAATCGGTTTCGAGGTATTGCAGGAACCTCTGTTTCATGGTCCAAACATTTTGCAATTGAAGGGAATTTTACTTATCAATATGATTCAAAATCCTCTGTAACAAATCTCTATGCAACTAATTTAATCTTGCATATTTATTTCGAAACGAAAGCAGCTTTAAATTAATTATTTAGTCTTTTTCACGTATTGAGTCAAAATATAAATAGTTTGATTTTCAACCCGTCCTTCAATTAAATTAGCATCATCCCAAACTAATTTGATGTTGTGAACAGCAGCTCCGCGTTTCGCTGTAAAATTAGCACCTTTTACATCTAAATCTTTAATCAAAACAACTGAATCGCCGTCTTTCAATATGTTTCCATTCGAATCTTTGTGAATAATTTTTCCTTCTTCCTCATCTCCTTCATTGGTTGATTTTGCCCACGCTAAAGCATCTTCATCCAAATACATCATTTCCAGTAAATCATGATTTTTTAATCGGGCTAACATTCGCCAAGAAACGATTTGTACAGGTAGATTTTCGTTCCACATGCTGTCATTTAATCCTCGCCAATCTGCTGCATTTGTTGTTTCCGGATTTTCTATTTGGTCTTTTAACGCTTTTGTAATCAAAATACTGTTTTCTAAACTTTCCTCTGTTTTAGGGGCTACAGTATAAACTACTAAATCGTCTTCAATTCCACTTATTTCACATTTTGAATGACTTCGGTCTTGTAATCTTTTTTCGATGATGCTCATTTGGAAATTTGATTATAGATTGAAAGAAGCACCAACGCTAATTTGAAATTGGTTATTCAATTGTTCATAGCCTACAGGGTCACTATTGTATTTAGCAATTGGAAATCCAACTTCAGAAAACACACCAAATCCATCCGAAAAGAAATAGCGAATACCGGCATGTGCTCCAAAATTTCTAAGGCCAATATTTAAACCGGGATAAATATCAATTGCTTCAGGTAATTTCATGACACTTCCAATATTAGCACTAAAACGAGCTTTGATATCAAATTCGTCTTCAAATTTAGAAGCATCTCCATCAACACCTAAAAGATAAACAGTTTGCAAACCGATTGACATATTTTCTCCAATTCCACGATCATAAAACAAAGTAATTCCTGATGCATGATCTTGAAAGTTAGCACCAACTTGAAATTTTTGATCTCCTTTTCCGCTATAAGCTTGTGCATTAGCTAAAAATGCACTTAAAATCAATCCAAAAGTGAATAATTTTTTCATATGTAGATAATTATTTTTTTATAAGTCATATGGAATCGCTTTATTTTTTATGGGTGTTTGCTTACGCAAACGTGTTGTTAATAGCGATTTCATTGTTATAAAATTTTTGCAAATGTAATCATTTCAATTTTAACCCGAAAACACTAATTTCTTCCTTTTTCATTGGGATATAATTGTGGCAAGGGTTCACTTTGCCAATATTCTTTAGTTTTCACATTTAAAATTGTTAATGGGCCAACAAATGCCGCACCGGTATCAATGTTCCAAATACAGGCTTTGTTTGTTGGAATTGTTTCGTTTATTCGTGTTGTTGGTGTATGGCCAATATAGATTTCGTCATATAATTTGAGACGTTTTGGATAAAAAATACTGTCTTTAGAAAGGGTAGGATTTAAACTTAGTGCTGTTTCCCACAAGGTTCTATCCCAATAAAATAATTTCGGAAAATATTCAAAATCAATTCCGTTCATATTGGTAAAACCAGCGTGAATAAAGAGTCTGTTTTGGTCATCAAGATAATAATCTTTTAATCCTTCTAAAAATTCGATGTGTCTTTTTCGTTCAACAGCAGAAACCTTTTGATAACAATCGATGGTTGATTGACCTCCGTGTTTAAACCACTCTTGATGATAGGAATTTGTTTTAAGATAATTCAACAATAAATCATCATGATTGCCTCGTATGAAAATACAAGTTTGTTTTTTATCTAATTCAATTAAAAAATCAAGTACTTGTGGTGATTCGCTCCAACCATCGACAAAATCGCCTAAGAAAATTAAAGTGTCTTCTCTTGTGACTTGGCTTCTTTCCAACACCTGATGTAAAGCCCGAAGACCACCGTGAATGTCACCAATTACGAATGTATTAGTCATTGTTTTTATCATATTTCATTTTTCTCAAAATGCGTAATGTTTCTTTAAAATTTACATAAACCGATGGGTTTTCTAATGCTTTTAGTAAAGGCTTGGCATCAATTAATTTTTGTTTAGCGTCTTCAAATCCATTCAAAAAACAAATCATCAGCGTAGAAGGTAAATTCAACAAATCTCTTTTTTCTCTTTCAGATAAGGAAATTCCTTTTTGTAATTTCTGCAACAAAGATAAGTTTGAATTGTAAATATGAAACATCATTTTTCGATTGTATTGAGGCGGTTCAAATAAAAAGAAAGTTTCAATTTTGTAATAGCCGTTGTCAAAAAAGGTCAGCGTTTGCTTTTCTAGCGGATAATAACTCGTTTTGTCATTTAATCCTAAAGGAACATATTCAGTAATCGAAAAAGTTTTATCATCATATTCTATCGTCACTTCATCAAAGGCGGAATAAAAAAGTTTTACTTGCTCATTAATTAATTCAATATCCACTCTGGAAAAAAAGGTTTTATCACGTACTTTTTTCTTATGACCGGCCCAACAAACGACAAAAAGTTCTTTGAAAACATGGTAGTTGGTAGCCATATCTTTATGTCGGTTATTTAAAAAATCTAAAACGCCTTCCAGGGTGTGTGAAATACTGTTTCTCGAATTATTTTCAATGCCAATTACTGTTTCAGTGTTCAATTTTGAAAAGGGAACTTTATCTTCTGTGGGGATAGAATTACTTCCTCTACGAATAAAAACGGTACGAGCCGGAGTGGTGTGAATTCCTTTTTTAAAAAAAGAAACCTTAGAATTTGCTTTTATGGTTACCAATCCTACTACTTTATCTTTTGGGAGATTTGGAAAAGGAACATTTTCATATTGAATTTTCGGAGGATTTTCTAAATAAGCATTCACTAAATTTTGAATTCGACTATCATCAAAAAAATCATCTCCGGTAATCTCATTATCCTGATCTTCTACACCCACAACGATATACGAATTGTTGGTTGGGTTAGAATTAGATAATGCACAAATATGTTTTAAAAATTTTGCCTTCCCTTCTTTGGAATGCAAATTTAACTGACGCTTTTTATCATAGAAACTACTCTCATCGTTATGAGCCAAAAGGTTTTTGATA
>JAKLIC010000144.1 GCA_022709825.1 Bacteroidota bacterium
AACGTTTTGGAAAATCATTATTAGAATTAGGAGGAAATAACGCCATTATCATCACACCGACTGCAGATTTAAAAGTTGTGGTTCCGGGTGCTGTTTTTGGTGCTGTGGGAACTGCCGGACAGCGATGCACTTCAACAAGAAGGTTAATTATTCACGAATCAGTTTATGATAAAGTGAGAGATGCGATTGTTGGAGCCTACAAACAATTAACAATTGGTAACCCACTCGATCAAAAAAATCACATCGGCCCTTTAATTGACACCGATGCGGTAAATACCTATTTAGCAGCCATCGAAAAAGCGAAAGTGGAAGGTGGAAAAGTTTTAGTTGAAGGAGGCGTTTTGGTCGGACAAGGTTATGAATCAGGTTGTTATGTAAAACCGGCTATTATTGAAGCCGACAATCATTTTGAAATTGTACAACACGAAACGTTTGCTCCAATTTTATATCTTATGAAATACAGTGGTGAAGTTGAAAATGCAATTGAATTACAAAACGGAGTTGCACAAGGATTGTCTTCTGCCATTATGACAAATGAATTGAAAGAAGCTGAAAAATTCTTGTCATTTTCCGGTTCAGATTGTGGAATTGCCAACGTAAATATTGGAACTTCAGGAGCAGAAATTGGCGGTGCTTTTGGCGGTGAAAAAGAAACAGGTGGCGGACGCGAAAGCGGCTCTGATTCTTGGAAAGTGTACATGCGAAGACAAACGAACACAATCAACTATTCGGAACAATTACCTTTGGCTCAAGGAATTAAATTTGATTTGTAGTTTAATAGAGATAATAGAAGAAAGAAAACCCTGC
Organism: Bacteroidota bacterium; assembly: GCA_022709825.1. Classification (GTDB taxonomy): domain Bacteria; phylum Bacteroidota; class Bacteroidia; order Flavobacteriales; family Flavobacteriaceae; genus Flavobacterium. Next base: position 808 of record JAKLIC010000144.1, read on the forward strand.
AAAAAAATTTATTTGTAGGGTTTTTTATTTTCTTGTTGTTCCGAATCAAAGAAGGGATCTAAAATAATAATGAACAGTTTTCGCCCTTTTTACGCAACCTATTTTTTGAATTTGCATCTGATTAGAAACCAATTAATAAATACATGAAAAAAATAATTTTAGTACTAACTTGTGTGCCGTTTTTGTTGGCAACAACTTGTGAGGACGATGATGATCAAATTTATTGTACACAAGAAGCAAAAGCAGCATTGAATGTTTCGGTTAGTTTAGGAGCAATGAGTTCCATCACCAGTGAAGGTGTAACTGTGGTTGCAACAGATGGTAATTATTCAGAAACACTAGTAGTGGTGAATGAAAATGATCCAATTTTCTCAGGAGCTTATGAAAGAGAAGGCAGTTATACTATTACAGTTTCAAAAGAAGGATATCAAACGCAGACATCTGAAATTATTACTGTTACTAGAGATGTGTGCCATGTAATTCCGCAATTTATTCATGTGGTGTTAGAACCTAATTAAAGTCATAATTTGAAATAAATTTAAAAACCCTGCAAAGTTTGAGTTTTGCAGGGTTTTTGCTTTAAAAAATTGCTTTAATCAATCTAAATTTAAACAATAAAATAAGTAATAATAGGCGACAAAAGGTAGAGGATAATATTATAAATATTTGTAACTTTGATAAGTATCTGTATTTAGATTTAAATCATATAAAAGGTTTGTAATCTAGTTAAAAACAGATTTATATTTTTTCATTTCTTTCTTTGAAAAATTTTAATCTTATGAAAAGAAAACTAATTAGTACAACTGCACTTCTGCTACTAGTACAGTTTGCCATTTGTCAAACATCTTCCAACCTCCCGGAAAAAAAGAGACCCAATATTGTTGTCATATTAGCAGATGACATGGGTTATTCCGATATCGGTATGTTTGGCAGCGAAATTAAAACTCCCAACTTAGATGCATTAGCTTCAAATGGAGTACGTTTTACCAATTTCTATACACATGCCAGTTGTTCGCCCTCGCGATCTATGTTGTTATCCGGTGTAGACACACACCTCAACGGACTAGGAAATATGGACGAATGGACCGCACCAAACCAAGTTGGTGTTGAAGGTTACGAAGGAAATTTAAATAATAAGGTTGTCACGGTTCCTCAATTATTAAAAGATGCCGGTTATCACACCTATATGGTTGGGAAATGGCACTTGGGAAAATCACCCGACAAAATACCTGCCGCACGAGGCTTTGAGCGTGATTTTGCCTTGCTGGACGGAATGGGAAGCTATTGGGACATGACCAATATGACCGCTTTGGTTCCTAATTCGCTTTTTACAGAAGATGGTAAATACCTCACCAAACTACCGAAAAATTATTATGCAACTAAAACATATACCGAAAAAATAATCAGCTTCATTGATGCAGATCACAAAGACGGCAAGCCTTTCTTTGCTTATGTTGCTCACCAAGCACCACATGACCCGTATCATCTACCCAAAGATTGGACCAACAGGCATGTGGGACAATATGATATTGGTTGGGATAACATACGACAACAACGTCTCAAAAGACAAAAAGAACTCGGTATAGTCCCAGAGTCGGCTAGCCTTGCTGAACGGATGTGGTTTATTCCTGATTATTCGATTTTGGCTCCAGCTACACGAGCTGTATTGGGTAGAAAAATGGAACTTTATGCAGGTTTAGTAGAAAATCTTGATTTTCATATTGGTCAGCTTGTTGACCATTTGAAAAAAATTGGGGAATACGAAAATACTATCTTTATCATTTTAGGAGACAATGGAGCTGAAGGCAACGACCTTGGTGAAATGATTGCCGGTCAAAAAGGATCGCTCAATTCGTTGTTTTTTGCTTCCAAGTGGTCCAATAATAATATCAACGCATGGGGAGAGCCAGGTTCGTATGTAGGTTATGGTCCCGGATGGGCTCAAGCTTCAATGACACCTTTTGGTCAATACAAAGGTTGGCTTGGTGAAGGCGGCATTCGAAATGCTCTGATAGTAAGTGGTCCGGTAAATAAAAGAGAAAAAGGAAGCATCAATAACGGTTTAATGTCAATTGCAGACATCATGCCAACACTCTTGGATGTTGCGGGGACAACCTATCCTAAAAATTATAACGGAATCCAATTACCTCCGATGATTGGAAAATCATGGACAAATGTTTTAGCCGGTGTTGCTGATTCTCCTCGTACAAATAGTGATTATATTGCTTGGGAACTTTTTGGAAATCGTGCGTTACGTCAAGGCGATTGGAAATTGCGATGGGAATATGCTCCTTTTGGTAAAGGCGATTGGGAATTATTTAATGTGGCTCAAGACCCATCCGAACGAAACGACCTTGCCGCAAACAATCCTATTAAATTAAAAGAAATGCTTTTGCTTTGGGAAGAATATGTAGCAAAAAATAATGTGATTCTACCAAGTCGCTCTCCATTTGAAGGAGTTTATGATGTGCTTCCTGCCAGATTCCCAATTGAAGAAGGTTTTCCTCCTCTTATTTATAAACGTCAATATGCTCCACCAAAAGAATTAATGAACACTTCAAAGCAATAGTAACATGAAAAATAATTTAACTGCTTTAAGCTTCAATTTCACTAAGAAATTATACCTACTTACAATCTTTCTATTATTAGGTTGCACAATAGTAATACAAGCACAAGGAGATGGCCCGAGATTTTATTGGAAAACTTTAATGGGAACGAATGCAGTTCCTGTAATTACTTCATCAATGAGCGGAAATTCAAACCCATTTGATCCTTCTCGTTTTGTTATTCCTGGCTCTAACTTTGAAGCTACAATGACAATGGCAGGATATGCAAAAATGTTGCCACTTTTTAAGCGATCCGCAATGGTTTCAGTAGTTATGCCAATGGGAAGATTAACTAGTGATGTATCAATTAATGGTTTAGACTTTAGCAATACGGCTAGAGGTTTTGGTGATCCTATGTTAATGTTAAGTGTAAATTTAATAGGAGCAAAGCCTCAGATGAATATCCCTGATGCACTTCGTTATCAACCTAAATTTTCTTTGGATGTTATGGCTTCTTTTGCCTTACCGATTGGAGAATATGACAGTTCGAATCCTATTAACTTAGGTCAAAATAGATGGTACGGAAGAATTGGAACGCCTATAGTTTGGCAAATTGGTCCATGGGTTCCCGGAAAAAGAACAACTTTGGAGTTTTTACCAG
>JAKLIC010000145.1 GCA_022709825.1 Bacteroidota bacterium
TAAATCCAAAATAATTTCGAGCGATTTCTTGTATCCAATGAGCAACTTTGTACTTATATTTTGATTCTGTTAAACTCGTCTTCAATCCGGTTTGAAAGGACAGTTTAAAAATTAAATATAAAACAATGAATAATAGCAATCCAAAAAGTATGAATAGAGGATGGTAAACAGAAAGTAATAATAATCCGAAAATGATTTGTAATAATGATTCTGAATAATCTAAAATTAATTTGGCCACACTTTTTTGAACGGTAAGTGTGTCAAAAAAACGATTTGCCAATTCAGGAGGATAATAATTGTTAAATTCAGTATATTTAATTTTTGGAAAACGATAAGAGAATTCAAAAGAGGAACGAATAAATATCTTTTGTTGAATAGTTTCAGTAATTCTTAGTTGCATGAGTTTTAAAACACCATTAAAGGCTACTCCAATAATAACAACTAATACTAATATAATCCATGACAAACTTACTCTTCCGCCTTGAATTAAATTGATGATAGCTTGAATTCCCAATGGTAAAGAAAGGCTAACAATTCCTGAGAAAATAGCATAAAAAAATACTTGATAAATATCTTTTTTGTCTAATTTCAATAGATTAATAAATCTTTTTAAAGGGGTTAACGAAGTTGATTCTTTTTTCATTTGATTAACTGATTTGTTTTATAACCAATGCTGTAAAAAACTCTGTTGGTGTGGTTTTGTCATTGCAGTCGGTAATTGTTTTAAAATGGTTTTTCAAAAAATGTTGATGTAATGAACCTTCAATAACTGTTGAAATTAAACTTCTGGGAGTCGGATAATTAGGATTTACTTCAACAACCATTTCTACAATACGATTGATTACTCTTTTGTATATTAAAAAATAGCCTTCTTTGTTTTCGTCATCCACCTCTTTAGTTAAATAGGACTTTGAAAATTCACAAACAACAATGTTATTTAAAACCACCTCATTTATATGCGGATGATTGTTGTCTTCAGTAGTTTCTTCTGTAACTATTTCTAAAGCTTTAATTAATTTTTCCATTGGATTAGAAATGCTAGTAGTGGCTAGCACTATTTTAAATTCAAGCCAGCCCCAATACCAAGAAGATAAATATAAAAGTAGTTTATGTTTGTTTTCAAAATAGCGATATATCGAACTTTCGTTGGAACCTATTTTTTCTCCTAGTTTTTTGAAAGTGAAATTGTCAAAACCAATTTCATTAATTAGTAGAATGCTGTTTTCTAAAATATTTTTGCCCAAATCCGAGGTCTCAGGATCTTTTATATAGATTTTATTACTGATGTTTACTTTTAGACCCTCTAAAATATTTTTCATTAAATTTTATTTCGTAATATTTACTACCGCAAAAATAATAGTATTACTATTGATTTTGAAAGTAATTAACTTATTTTTAATAAAAAAGCCATTCGATTGGAATGGCTTTAATTAAAATATCAGATAGTTTTAAACTAATGATTCCCTTGTCATCGCTTCCGGTTTTACAATTCCCATTAAATGAAGTATTGTAGGAGCGATGTCGCCCAAAACCCCACTCTTAATTGATTTTATATCTTTGTCTACTAAAATAACCGGGACCGGGTTTGTGGTATGAGCTGTATTTGGACTGCCGTCTGGGTTAATCATCGTTTCACAATTTCCGTGATCGGCTATTACTATAGTTGTATAATTATGTGTCAAAGCCGTTTCAATCACTTCTTTCACGCAAGTGTCTACAGCTTCACAAGCTTTTATTGCGGCTTCCATCACACCTGTATGGCCAACCATGTCGCCATTGGCAAAATTTAAGCAAACAAAATCGACTGATTCTTTTTGCAGTTCAGGGACTAAAGCATCTTTTAATTCAAAGGCACTCATTTCGGGTTTTAAGTCGTAAGTAGCCACTTTTGGTGAGTTTCTTAAAATTCGTGTTTCGCCTTCAAACGGTTCTTCTCGACCGCCGGAAAAAAAGAAAGTTACATGCGGATATTTCTCTGTTTCGGCAATTCTTATTTGTTTTTTGTGATTTTTTTCCAGAATTTCTCCTAAGGTTTCGGTGATATTATCTTTATTATATATCACTTTTACGTTATGATAGGTTTCGTCATAATTGGTCATTGTAACATAGTACAGATTCAATTTATGCATATTTTGTTCGTGGAAATCTTTTTGAGATAAAGCTTCGGTAAGTTGTCGACCTCTGTCTGTTCTGAAATTGAAAAAGATTATTACATCACCATTTTCAATGGTTGCCAAAGCATTTCCATTGGAATCGGTTATCAAAATTGGTTGGATAAATTCATCAGTAATATCAGCATCATAACTTTTTTGAATGGTTTCTGATGCATTAGTTGAAAGAGTTCCAACGCCATTAACCAATAGATCATAAGCAATTTTTACGCGTTCCCAGCGTTTATCTCGATCCATCGCATAATATCTGCCACAAACAGAAGCTAACTTTGCTTTTGATTTTGAACAATATTTTTCTAAATCTTCAATGTATCCTTTTCCTGATTTTGGATCCACATCACGTCCATCTGTAAAGGCATGAACATAAACATTATTTAAACCATAATCTTGAGCTGCATCTAATAATCCTTTTAGGTGAGAAGTATGAGAGTGAACTCCACCATCAGAAACCAAACCTAAAAAATGCACTTTTTTATGATTGATTTTGGCATAAGAAAAAGCATCTTGTAGTACTTTTTCATCATTTAAAGTTTTATTTTTTACGGCTAAATTTATTCGAGTAAGTTCTTGATAAATAATTCTACCGGCTCCTAAATTCATATGACCTACTTCAGAATTTCCCATTTGACCCTCAGGAAGCCCTACGTTTAAACCATCTGTTCGTAATTCGGCATTAGGATAGTTTTTATAAAGAGAATCAATAAAAGGAGTATTGGCATTATCAATTGCGGAAACTTTTGGATCTGGCGAATGTCCCCATCCGTCTAAAATCATCAGGATTACTTTCTTGTTCATAAGATTAAAATTTAGAACAAAGATAAAGAATGTATAGCTTTATAAGCGAAGAATTAGGCTTTTTTAAACCAATTTTTTGCTTTGTTATAATCAATAAAATAGCGAAGACTTACAGAAAAAACATGGTTCAAACTGTTATCTATTAAGTTGTTTGCGTTTGAGCCAAAATCTTTGTTTATTTCATTTGTGAAGTATTGTGCATTGTTTCGATATAAAGCAGTAATCTGACTTCCCGGAGCAAACCACCAAGAATAGGAAACGTCAAAATTCCAAACATTAAAATTAGAATCTTTATCAGCATTATAAGTATCGTTTGGTATAAATGTACCGTCCTCTTGTAAGGTGTGAAACTTTATGTTTTCTGCAAATGACCAGTAATAACGAGAAGTTAAATTGATAGTCATTTTGTTGTTCAGTGCATATTTCCCTGAAAATCCGTTATTGAAAGTAAATCGATTTCTTTCGGCTAAAATAATTTCAGAATCAACTTGATCGACCCAACCAATATCACTGTTTTGTTTTGAAAAAGATGCATTATAAATTAAAGTGAATTTGTCATTAAATCGGTATCTTGGACTGGCATATAAACTATAATTAATTCTATCTTTTTGATCAAAAAAACGAACGGAGGGCTCAATGTCGATAGCAAATCGTCTATTGTAATTTGAAGAGAAAAATACCCAGGCATTTCCAGTGGCTGGAAAAGCTAAATACCTGCCCGGAACACGAGGTTCATAAAAATTATAGGTAACAAAAGGACTTACTAAAAAGCCATAACCGATATAGTCATTTTTTAAAGTGGAGGAGTTTACATTGACATTAATCCAATTTTCCTGCAATTTTCCGGTTGTATTTTCAATTTCTAAATAGTAATTTGAATTAAGTTGAAAGGAATTGTAGGTTTTAGTAGGTTTTACTATTCGGTAATTAAAATTAGCATAAACATTATGATAATTCGTAACAAAATTGATTCCTAAATCATTATTGTCAAAATCTTTTGAAACATATTTTGAAGCAACAGAATAACGATATCGGCCAAATGTTTTA
>JAKLIC010000146.1 GCA_022709825.1 Bacteroidota bacterium
TAATTCAAATTTAAGGATTTTGAAAACACTCTCTTAGTTTTTGTCTAAATCAGTACACTTTTTGCTGACGATTTACACGGTTTAATTGGCCCGGCTTTAATTGTACTTTGGGTTTTGTTGATTTCGTAATTGAAAAGTATAAATTATAATACTAAAAAAGCCAACGATTATCAACCGTTGGCTTTAAAAAAAGTATAAAAAAACTATTTCAATTCATCAATCATTGGAATGCTTTCAGAAAGTTCATTTCGAACCATTGTTTCTAAATACAATTCCAATTGATAAAATTTGGCTGCAGTGGTTGGAGATAATGATTTAGCCATTTGTTTGTATGTTTTCTCCCAAAGTGCATTGAATTCTTTATTTACTTCAAAAGAAGTTTTTACAAGACTTTGAACATTTTCATCCGTAATGCCATCATATTTTTTGGCATATTCTAAAATATTATTGGCTCTTTTAGTGCCAATAGCTTTACGAGCTACTTCATATTCTTCATATAATTTCCAAAAGGTAGCTGATTGAGCCTCGCTAATGTTCATGTACTTGCTTACAAGTTCTCTTTTTTGCATACCGTAAGCACTTTGTAAAATCGCAATTTCGTCTTTAGACTGTTGAGCATAAGTAGACATTGTAAAGATTGCAAGTAAAGCAATCACCATCATTTTTTTCATAATTAAAATAAGTTAAAGGGTTAAGAAATAAAATAATCCAAATGAAATGGTTTTATAATTTCATTATAAATTTACAAAAAAAATTACTATGAACGATGTTCATTTAAAATACTTTTTTTAAAATTATTCAATTATTTAATATCAAAAGTACAGTTATAAACGTTCAAAAGAAATACTTATAAAACTTGATTTTTAAGTAATATGAAATTTAATTAGTTAAAAAAAACATCGACCTAATTGTAGGTCGATGTTTAACATAAAATATAGTTTAGGTTTATTTCTGTTTGCTTTCCTGTTCCTTTTCAACATTCACTACTTCATACATATCTTTCCCATCTTTTTTGATGGGTTGATAATAGGTTTTACCCACTTGAACATAGGTTACCTCACCAATCTTAACCTCTTCTCCACCTTTCGGTAAATTTTCTACAACGGTACCGGCTGTCGGAGGAACCACAACATATTCATCTCCCTTTTTCTCGTAGTAAGTTCCTGCGTAATAATAATTATTAGTGGTTTCATTTACCACAACGGTCTGTGCTTCTTTTGGCAATGCTTTTACGGAAACACCGGCAGGAGCTTCTACCACTGTATAGCCTCCATCCGATTGAACGTAATAAACCCCATTGTCATAATAATATTGTTGACTTTGAGAATTAACCACAATAGCGGTTACGGCTATTGTTGCTACAAATACACCCCAAGGATTGTAGTAAGGCCCATAGTAATAAGGAGTATAAGGATGATAATAATACGGATGATAACAATAATAATGATATCCACCATAAGCGTAAGGCGGACGATAATAAGGCATCGTATTAGGTCGACCGTAATAATTGTTTTGAATATTTATATTCGTGTTGCCATTTCCTCTGCCACCATTAATATTATTATTGTTGTTATTATTTCCATTCCCCCTACCACCGTTAACATTGTCTTTGGTACGGTCACTTGTTCCGGCACTTGGTTTATTTCTGTCGCCGGATCCTGTGCTTGGCTTTGTTCGGTCATTTGTACTGACACCCGGTTTACTGGATGAGGAGAGTTTATCGTTTGAAGTCCCTTTATTTCTTCCACTAGTCGCTTCATTAGTACTTGGTTTTGAAGGTCTTTCGCCGGCTCTGTTTCCGGCACTATTCATAGACGAATTTCCGGCAGATGGGTTATTGATACTTCTGTCAGGAGACTTATAGCTTCCTCCATTAATAGACTGCCTATTCGAGGCTGAAGAGGAACCTCCGTAGGATGAACTCTGTCTCGTTGAAGCAGAACCTCCACCATAAGATGAACTTTGTCTTGTTGATGCTGAACTGCCTCCATAGGATGAACTTTGTCTGGTTGAAGCGGAACCTCCACCATAGGAAGAACTGGGTCTTGACATACTGGAAGAGGCTCTTCCTCCTCCTCCCCCTCCTCCGCGTCCCATTCGCTGAGCTTCGGTAGTATAAACGTTAATAAACAGTAGGGTAAAAAATACAGAAATTAGGGATAAATAGGATGTATAATTTGTTGATTTCATATCAGTTAAATTTTGTTGACTTATACTTATTTTCTAGGCAAAATTGAAATCTTTTTTGCTTTGGGCGGGGTTTGAAATTTAAACATGGCATCTGGTAAAAAGGGATTGATGTCCCAATTTGAAAAAGTAACTTCATATTGTTCTGTCACTTTTCCGCCAATTTCCATAATAAGCATTTTGACGGGTAAATTCAACGCATCATTAGCAATCCAAAGCTGTACAATCATATCATCCCTCTTGGCGATAATATAAAAACATTCTTTGTTGGAAATGGTTCTCATTCCAACATATTTTAGCTCATCAAAATTAGACAAAACATCATCGGTAAAAGTGGGTGAAAAGAAATCTGCAGCAGGAAAATCGATTCCGTATTTATCATTCACCTCGTTAATCATATCAAGGGTATTTGATGGCGAATCAATAATTGTGTAGTTGTTTTCTTCAAAAGAATAACAAACTAAAGATTCTCCACTAAACCAAAAACCCCGATGTCCTTTATCACCATAGGAATGAATTTGCATTTGATTAGGGCCATTAAAATTAACACGGCTTTCTGTAAAACGGGTAATCATCCCTAAATCCTGGTTCATCTCGTCATCACGAATTTGAAGGGTAAAACTAATAGAGGACATTTCGCCAATGACATCACTCATCCTATCAAAAATGGCTACCGCAATAGTGTCTGGTTTTTTTACTTGAGCATTGCCACTGAAGAGCATCATACTGGCAAATATGCCTACAACTAAATTTCTCATAAATGAAATTTTTTAAATATTCTTACTTACTTTTTTTTGGGTTCGGGTGGGAAGCTTTCCATAATTTTTGAAACAGCATACCCTATTACTTTAGCCGGGTCGCTTGGCTTAGTGTTTATTTCAGCGGTGCCTGTCCCTTCCCAAATTAATTTTTCTGATTTAGCCTCTAAAACATCAATCATGATTGTTCCGTCTCTGTAATTATAACTATTGACAGCCGCCGTATTCTCAACCGGATAACCGGTACCATATCCATAACCGTATCCATAAGCATACGGACGATAATAACCTCCATATCCATAATATTCTGAAGAAACTGAAACCGCTTCTTTTTCTGTTATAACAGTAACCGCATTAATCAATAAATCCGGGTTGTCACTTGATTCAACGAAACCCTTTCCTTGCATCTCCAACACAATAGCCTTCACTAACCTGTCTGCATTTACTTGACTTACTTCTCCTGTTGTTTTTAAATGATAAAAACTAAAAGTTTTGTATTTTTTAAAATCAACTCCTCTGTCATAATCACTCGTCACTGATATAGTGGAACCACAACACACCGTTAAAAAAAACAAGAGGCTAATGATTCCTATTCTAATTACACTTTTCAACATTTAAATTTATTTTTGGTTAAATTGGCTAATAATACTATCATTTACCATTAATCGAAGATAATAAAAATTATTATTTAATCTAAAATTTATTTTAACAAAAAAGGGATTATTAATCAAATTAATAATCCCTTTTTTGTTAAAGCATTTTTTAACTATTTATCAAAAACGTAGCGGATATTCAAACCAAAACCTCCGGCATCAAAATCTGTCTCTTCAATAATCCAAAACGTTGGTCGATAATCCAACCCGATAGCAATGGGCACAGTATCAAAATGATATTCTATACCAATCTCACCACTAACTCCCAGAAAAAAAGGATCATCAAACAAAACAGAAGGACCGAATCCAACATACCAATTAAAATCGTCATCAATAGGCTTATAGATAAAATCCCAAAGAGCATCCACCCCTAAACCATCACCAAAAGAAATGTCAGCATGAATT
>JAKLIC010000147.1 GCA_022709825.1 Bacteroidota bacterium
TAGTTGCAATAGGTGTTTTGAATTCATGGGTCATATTGTTGATGAAATCTGTTTTTATCTCGGAAATTTGACGTTGCTTAAATAATTGATTCAATGCATTGGCATAAGCAATTATAATTATTAACGTAAAAATCAATGAAAGAATTGCAATCCCTATCAAATCAGAAAAAATAAATTTCTTTTTTTCCGGAAAACTTACTAATAATTGATATTGACTTCTACCATCATTATCCGTAAAAATTGGAATACTATATGTATCATTTTTATTGAATTTAAACTTATCCGATTTTACTTTAGTCGCTAAGCCATTACTATAAATTCCAAATTCAAAAGGTGTATTTATTCCATATTCCGTGAGTTGTCTTTTCAATAATTCGAAAAGCTTTTCTTTGGAAACTCTTCGTTGAATAGGATAAGTTAATGCAATATCATTAAAAGAGATATCATACAATAATTTGTCTAAAACCTTAAGTTTTCCTGATTTTTCAATTTTTAAATCAGGTCTTAAATTATTTTGCAAATTTGATTTATCAATTCCATTATGATAGATTTCAGTTTTTCGTTTTGCAGAAAAACTTTTCACTTTCATGCTGTCAAATTTTTTATCAAAGAACGAGGGCGAAATAGTAAAATCTTGTGAATTGATACTATTCGAATAAATTATAGTTTCATTTGTTTGAGAATTTCGTTGATAATAGCCAAATTCCAAAAAATCTGCATCTACTTTATCACTTCCGGTACTATCCTTAAACTGATTTATTTTATCAACGAAAGATAAAATCTCCTGCTCTTGGATATTTGCCGAAACATTCCCTAACACCTGTTTCACATGGAATTTAAACTGTTCTTGATTGTTTTCTAAAGAAGAATTAAACCAATAAACCTGAACTAAAATAATTCCGATAAGTGAAATACTCATCAAAAACACTAACAGTCTAAATAACACTCTATTCATCTTTACAAATTTAACATTTTAACATTTGTATTGTTAATAGATTAACCAAACATTAACATCATGCACTTTTATTATAAATTATTTAATTCTTTAAGAATTTCATCTACTTTGGATTTAGTGCTCTCAATATCAATATTTTCAATAACAAAATCACTCACTAAAATTTTCATTTCATCAGTCCATTGATTATTTATTCTTTCTAATACATCTTCTCTAGTTACTTTATCTCTTTCCTTTACTCTTTGAATTCGGAGTTCTTGCGGAGCAACAACTGTAATAACTTTATCACATTGCTTATTGCCACCTGTTTCAAATAAAATGGCAGCTTCTTTAATAACAAATGGAAAATCTTTTTTATTCTTTAACCAATTTTGAAAATGCTTTTGCACTTCAGGGTGAACAATATTATTTAATTCAGAAAGTTTTTCAGGATTATTAAATACTAGTTTAGCCAATTTTGGTCGGTCAATTTTTGAATTTACTAGTATATCATTACCAAAATAATTTGTTATTTTAGTAATGATATTTCTTGATTCCATTAATTTTTTAGCTTCTGTATCGGCAATATAAACAGGAACACCTTTTGACATAAATAAATTAGCCACAGTTGATTTTCCGCTTCCGATTCCTCCCGTTAAACCAATGATTTTAGTCATTTTTATTTGATTTAAAAAACAATTCCGGAAATTCAGTTTTGGGATTTCTCTTTAAAATAGTTATTAAAATAAACGAAATTAAAAAACCAAAACCATATCCATAAAATTGAATTATGGCAGCAACTAAACTAAGAGATCCTATTTTAACACTTTTGTTACAAATTGAAGACACAAAAAACAAAAGCAAAAAATAAAACCCATAAAATAAAATTGGATAAAAAAGACCAAAAAACATAACTATTATTGCCAAATCTAAACCTATAATAAATAAGGTTGGTAAGAAAAAAGTAGGCTTACTAAATTCAGGGTACCAACTGTTTAAAATTGGACGTGCTTTTCCAAATTTGAATACTTGATTGTAAAATTTAGACCAATCTATTCTGCGTTTGTGATAAACGTAGGCCTTTGTCAATAATTTAGTATTAAATCCTAATTTCCACAATCGAATTGATAAATCGGGATCCTCCCCCGGATGAATATTTCCAAAACCACCCGATGCTTCAAATGCTTTTTTAGAAATTCCCATGTTGAAACTTCTTGGTTGAAACTTATCGATTTTTTCAGAACCTCCACGTATTCCTCCGGTAGTTAAAAACGAAGTCATGCTGAAATTAATTGCTTTTTGAATATTAGAAAAACTGTCTAACGCTTTATCAGGACCTCCAAAACAATCAATATAATCACTATTCAAAGCTAATTCTACTTCTGTTAAATAATTTGTCGGAATAATGCAATCGGAATCGAAAATGATAAAATAATCACCTTTAGCCCGTTTTATACCAAAGTTTCTAGAATCTCCCGGTCCTGAATTTTCTTTAAAAAAATAAGCTATGGTTAGTTTATCTGAATAGTTAGAAATTATATTCTCACAACTTATTGAAGAACCATCTTCTATGATTACAATTTCAAATGAATTATTGTAGTCTTGAGTTATCAGACTATCAAGTAATTCCTCTATTTCTTCCGGACGATTATAAACCGGGATAATAATTGAAAAATACATGTTGAAATTTTAACAAATATACAGCATAAAAAACAAAAGCCACGCGGTAGGCGTGGCTTTTGAAATCAAATTATAAAAAATTATTGTTTGATAACTTTGATTGTTTTTTCAAGATTATCTTCGGTAGTTATTTTCACTAAATAAGATCCTGAAGCTAAAGCTGATAAATCTAATTGACCTTGTGTTGCATTAATATTAGCAGTTATCATTTGTTGACCTAAAAGATTAACAACAACTACTTTTGAAATATTTGAAACATATGATAAGTTCAATACATCTTTTACAGGGTTTGGATAATACGTAAAATTAGCATTATCGAATGATGGAGCACTTAATGAACCATCGAATGCCGAAATCACAAATGACCCTTGAGAGCCATTATAACCCCAAGCTCTGATTAAAATTGTTTCGCCAGCTGTTAAACCGGTTAAAGATAATGTTGAAAACAAACCAGTTGTATCATCATTACACAATATAGAAACTAATGCTCCGCAAGTCCCTGAATAAGCTTCAATAGCAGTATCCACTAAACCTTCATTACCTTGTGTTTCAATTGTGATTGTTCCTGCTTCAGGTACAACAACAGAATACCAAACATCTTTTCCATTAGTATCAAAACCAAATGCACCACAAGATGGAAGTGGATCAGCCACATTTGAAGTAGCACCCAAACTAGTTGTTGTTAATGCATAGTCTTCAAAAACAATACCAGGAGTTAAAGCTAATGCATTTGCACAATCATCATTTGCAGGTGCAGGAGGTGGAGTTCCACAAAATACATTTCTAGATCTGAAAGTAGTATTATCTCCACAAGCATTATCCGTATGTAAATAGAATCTCACTACGTCAGTTACATTAGATGTCCAAGTTAATGGTGTAACTCCATAAGCTAAAACAACAGAACCATCTGCATTACCAATTGTAATTCTATCAGTTGCAATACTACTACTAAAAGTATACTCAACACCAGAAGTTAAATTCACATTTGAATATTCTCCAGCATAACAAAGATTATTAATTGATTCAACTGTTCCAGTACATACAGGTGTAAATGTAGCATCTGGGTATTGACCGTTAGGGTCATTCAAACAACCAATAAAAACAGGTTCGTTTACAGTTAAAACACCACTTAAATAAGTAGTTCCATCCCAGAAGTTACCATCATTAGAGGCATTAATACCTCCATAAACATAATCTCCTGAATTCAGTCTAAATCTTGTTGCATAATAGTAAGTCCCAGGTGTTAAACCCGTTCCAATTTCTGCCATATATTCATCATTGTTTCCAACACTAGCTGCGTTGTGAGTGGCATCTACCCAATTTGTCCAAGTAGATGGGTTTGTATTTTCTCCAACAGGACTGATTCCAACCCATGCTT
>JAKLIC010000148.1 GCA_022709825.1 Bacteroidota bacterium
GGATTATTTTGATATCAAAAATTAAACTTCATCCCAAATGATAATCTTCCGCCATCACTCGAATGAAAATAGGAAACCGTTGACGCAATTACATTACTGCTGTTAATCCAAAAGCCAAATCCGGTGGATTGATGCCATTTTGTAGAGCTTTCAGACGGAAACCAAACACGACCATAATCAAAACCGATAAATGCACCGTAATTCATAGGAGCAAAAGGATTTCTGATTTGACCAATAAAATAACGTAAATCTGAACCTTGATAATAGGCTGATTTCCCTGTAAAACGGTTATCTCTAAATCCCCTCAAATCAGTATCTCCGCCCAATGAAGCCGCTTGATAAAACTCGTACGAATTACTGAAAATTGATTTCCCTTTTAGGGTTGTTTCAAAAAGCCATTGTCCATCTGGAGTCAATTTATAGACTAAATTTAATGACGTTTCTAAGGACGGAACTTGTCTGGAAAAATCGGAGACATTTACATTCCATTTTCCGATAGCCTGAAATCCTAACCCTAACGAAGGTAAAAAAGGATTGTCATAATTTTTAAAGGCATATTCAAATCCAATTCCGGCAAAATTTTGAAAATCAAAAATGCGGGAATCAAGACCGCTTTCAGAAATATACCGTTCGGGAGTATTTTCAACTTGATACGATTCTAAATTCAACCGTGCTATTACAGTCGATCCAAGATTTTTTAACCATACTAAACCGGGATTTACTTTAAATGAAGCCATTTTCACACGGTTGTAATCCATTCCTAATTCTTCTTCCATGGAAATAGTTTCGTTGCCATAACCAAAAAAGTTTTGAGAAAAATTGGAACTGGTTGTTGCGGCATCAATAACGAGGTCAAAATTACCAAATGCTTTTTTTACGATACCGGAATAGGTAAATTCATAACCGCTTGTCGCAAAATAATAATTAGCCAATAAACTGTGTTTTTGCGAATAAGGATTGCCTAAAAAACCATGTTGAACAAAATCAAATCGGGCACCTAATCGCAAACCATCATCCGGGTTGAAACCCATTAAAGGAACACCGGAAAAAGTATTGAATTTTGGTTTTTTATAATTGTACGTGTTTGTTTCATAATTATTTGAAAGCAAAACGGTTGTTTTTTTGTCCACAGTTATTGTTTTGTTATTGGCATAAAAGTCATAAATTGTTATCTTTTTACCATATTCAACAACATACGAATCCTGATTTAATCCACCAATTAAACGAATTTTAATAGTATTGTTTTCTTTTCCTTCAATACTGAATTCGTCGTTTCCTTCTAATCCAAATAACCAAATTTCCTTTGTATTTTTTTTATAAAAAGTTTTTTCAAATACAATGTTGGTGGGTGTCTTTAATCCGTTATAAACCACAACCACAGTTCTTCCTTTTGATAAGCGGGTGATTACGATAACATCATTTTTTTGAGTGCCCACCACAATTGCTTTTTTCTCAAGTAGTTTATGATATTCCTTAGCCGTCTGGTTTAGCTTTTTTAAACGATTTCTAAAATGAAGCTTTATTTTGGAAGTAGTTTCATCCTGCAATTCATAAGGCATTTTTAAAAATGCTTGATTGATTAAATCATTAGAAAGATTTTGTTGAATGAATTCAGCTTGTTTAAGCCAACTTTTTTCATCCGCATCAGCTAATAAGGCTAAATCTAAGGCATAGGCTTGCTGATTGAAGTCTTTGATGTTTTTAAGATTATAACGATATGAATGCATTTGACCCATCGCCGGAATGCTTTTTAAAAGACCTAAAAAAGCACCATCATATTTGGCAAATGCCTGATCACGTTGTGTAGAAATTGGACGATAAATGGTTTTGTTTTTTTCAACATAAACGCCCCATTGCCATTTGTTTGCCTCTCTGTCCCAATCACCTAAGAGCATATCAAACAGGCGAGCCCGAATATAATTTTCTTGATCTACTACGTGATTTTTATCAGTACGAATAAGGTGTAGCATTTCATCAGTGGTAATAATTGAAATTGCATTTCCAAATTCATTATTGTTTTTAAAAGCGGTTTGAGGTTTTTCTGAAATATAGTAAAAGGCACCTCCAAAATCCTTATTATAGACCTCTAATTTGTTTTGTTTTGGCAAAAAGTACAGTTTGGGTTCTGTTGTGCGTAAGCCTATCGCTTTTGATAACTCCGGGATCACCAATGGGACAAAAGGGTGAATGGTTGTAAAATAATCTCTTAAAAAATCTTCTGTAACTTCATTACCGGATTGAGTTTTAAAGTTTTGATTTTTATAAGCAAGTGATTTGAAAAAGGAGGCAGCATCTTTTTCTATGGGGGTCATAACATATTCTTTTCCTTTTTTATCGCTTAAAATAAGTGAACTGTTTGAACTTTCATTGTCTAATCCAATCGGTTTTAAACCACCAAACAATGTGTCAAGCAGTGTGGTTTTTGACGTTATAATTTGGCTGTAATAATTTTTATAATGTTTACCCCAGAGGTATTCATATACGGCACTTTTTTGACTTACCGGTCTCCCGAAAATTGATTTTTTGACTTCATTTTCAACTTGTTTAGGATAGGTTTGTTTTTTTTCTTCTACAATAGGTTCCCTCAATTTTTGTTTAAAAAGTAATACCTCTTTTCGATTAGAAGTGGTAAAATAGGAAATAGTAGAAGCACCGTTTGCATACAAATCTAAAACGGCATAACCAAAACCGCCATAGCTGAAATCTTTTGGATTTACCGCTCTTGCCGGTGTAAAATGAGCACCTGAACCACTGATAATTTGTTGAATCCCGTCTTTTGAAATGTATTGTAAATTTTGTTCATGCCCGGATACAACGACAACATGATTATATTTTTGAACAATTGATTTAATTTGGTTAGCCATTTCACTATAACGAATGTTTTGAATATCTTCCGTGTTATAACCACTCGCTTTTCTGAATAAATTGACAAAGCTACCGGCAATCGGCAAAGGAACCGCATTATCGAACGGATAAAGTTGTTGTTTTAAAGAATATTGACCTCCATAAACACCATTGCTTACAAGCGGATGATGCAGAGCCAACAAAATCGTTTTTTCTTGGTTTTCGAGTAGATGATTATCAAGTTCTTCTATTAATTGTTCCCTTGTTTTAATAGAACAGCCTTTGTTGATTTCAGGATGATTATCCCAATCTTCTTTAAACCATTGGGAATCGATGGCAACAAGTTCCATGTCGTCGCTCAAAGAAATAAATTCAAGACCACATGCTTTTGGAGGGATTAATTGACCGGTCTTTTTTTTGTAGTTGGTAATAAAATCTTCTTGAGCTAAAATTCCGGGAATACCGTTTTTCCAATCCGTTTCGCCGGGTAAAAAAAATACTTTTCCTTTGAAATTATGTGTTAGTTCTAGTTGTTTACTTATTTTTTCTTCTGCTTTTGTTCTATTTTCTCCAAAACCATGTAATGGAAAAACATTATCACCTAAAAAAAGAACCGTGCCGTTTTTTGAAGCGGCTTCTAGTCTTTTTTTAAAATTGGATAGGGAAGGAGTAGCACCATCATTTAACTGATTGGCGGCATTTCCGGTAAGAAAAACAGAATAAACAATGGAAGTAGTATCAAGGGATTGATTGTCGTAAAACGAGGTGGCTTGACTGCCCATTTGGGTTTGGTAGGTCGTGCAACCCACAAAAAAACCGGTAAAAACCAGTAGGAGTAGTGTTGAAAGAAGTGTTTTGGAATAAAAAGTTCTTTCAAATGTCATTCAAAGGGAATTTAAGATTTACTTTTTCAAATATAGGAATAAAACACAGCTCAAAATGCCTCCAAAAAAAAGCGTTTACAATCTGTTTGATTATAAACGCTTGATTGGGGGGAAAAGTATTTTTGAAACACTATAAATAAAGGTTAACTAGTATTAACATGATAACAACAAATTTAATTTTAAGACTCCATTGAAAAAATACTTTTATCAGTAAGTTATTCGTTTTAAAATTTTGCATAAATTAACA
>JAKLIC010000149.1 GCA_022709825.1 Bacteroidota bacterium
CCCGGCTCAACTATGACCCCGACCTTTGTCCTCACTGTGGCAAAGGGAAAATGATCACTTTGAAGTCCATAGACCGGACCCGGAACCGTATTACCATTATCTCAGGTGACTCGGTTTTTCACTGCTCCGAAAGTCACTTTCATGCAATCTCAATCTTCCTTTTCAGGCTTGTTCCACATCAGAATTTCAAAGAACGGGTTTATAATTTTCGTTAATCAAGCTTCTTTTTTCCCTTAATCCCCATAATCAAATCAGTACTGGCGGGCTTTTCCCGAATTTTCGGGACAGGCTGTGCAACACGGCTTTATGTTGGGTCATGAGGCATGACCACACGAAGCCTTACTTATTAGCGGTTGTTTTTCCTTTCCTGTATTTCTTCCTTCAAAATATCATTAATCGATTGTTTTGACCCTTTCAGTAAATACACTTTTGTCCCATATTCTCTTGCATATTTCTTTTTAATTTCTCCTACCAAGCTGATTTCGTCAAAAAGCGGCATTTCCTTTTCTCTGTTTACATCTGAATCGGTATTTTCTTTCACTAAAATCACATTCTTAATTTTCATTTTGTCCAATGGGTACCAGCTGATATAGTCGGCATTCATAGAAACAGCTTGGGAGTGTTTTTGATTTGAATAGAAATTGATTGCGCCAGCCTCTCCATAATTATCGCAGTGTATTAATGTGTTCTCTTTATCAGGAATACTCTCAAAAGCTAAATCTACTATGCTTGCTAGCTCGCTCCAGCCCAACATATCAGCAAAATCTTGTGGCAAGGCATGGTCTTTCCCGTCTTCCCACCTAAGTAAACCAATTTGCTTAAATCTGTCAGTATTCTCCACAATCTTATCGGGTGATAATACAGGTAAAACAAAAATTAACATTGGCAACATAATCAATATTGGAATCAGAACTGCCAGGAATCGAATATTTCTTAGCCAGCCCTTCGCAAGTAATGTCTCTAAATACACCGAGCCAAAAGCGAGTAAAATTGGGTATAATCCAATTGCATAATATCCCTTTGCTTTGAAAAAGGTAAAGATTGCAATTGTGAAAATGTAAGACCAAAAAAAGACTTGATATTTCCTGAATGGTGCATATCTAAAAAATGATATAAATGATAGAATCAAAACAAACAAAGACCCCATAAAGAAGAGCAGTTGTTCCTTCAAGAAATCAAGACGATTTACATTTACTAGTTGTGTTTCGGCAAGTGTTTTTAAATGGCGGAAAACAGGAAATTCATTTTTATACTGCCAAAATAAATTGGGAGACACAATTATCAGTGCAACCAGCAAGGATAGATATAGTTGTTTATTGAGAAATATCTTTCGATGACTAGTAATCAATAAAGCTGGTAATAACCCGAGCAGCAGAAATGTTATGTTATACTTGTTTAAAAAGCCAATGGCAAATGTAAGTGATGCCAGATACAGCCAATTGTTGTTTTCCGAATTAATAAATTTAATAATGGTAAAAAATAATACCGTCCATAATAGAAACTCTAATGAATTGGGTTGATAGAGTGTGTTTACACGTAACAATACAGAAAATATAACACAAGTAGAACCTAATATCATAGCAAACAAATTCCCTTTTAGTTCTTCAATTGTTTTCCAGACAATCACCATTGTTAAAACGCCAAATAATGCCGGAAAGAATTTTATTAAAAAAACAGAATTACCCAGATGAAGAATAAGGTAGGATATCCAAGCAGTTACTGGAGGAACTGATAAGTAACCCCAGGCTAAATGCTTTCCAAGGTCAAGATGTAAATATTCATCCCGATGCAATTCATAACCTGCATCAATGGCGAAATATTGAATTATAAATTTCAATAAAATAAAAAACCATAGTATAATTGTCTTTTTTGTCATAATCAAAATTTTAAATAACCGCTAACGGTTGAGTGTAGCAGCAGTAAGGGATTGCGGGCTTCTTACCTGTCAACCTACACCGAAGTTTGTGCGGGGCAGAATGCTTGAATTGCCACTGAAACCCTTATTGCTGCTACACTTTGTTATGTGGCGTTTTTCTTCATTTCCATTATTCTTTCTTAATTTGATTGCCCTCTGCCTCTGCAAGACGGCTTCTAATGTCATTAATTACAAAAAGCATAAAAGGCATAACATTTTTGCATAATATTTCTGCTTTGTCTAAAAATTCACGTGCTTTATTAAAATTTGATTCTTTTACTTCGATTTGAGCAAGCATTGTCAATGTCGTAATTAGCTGAGGGGACTCGTTATCTTCTCCAATTAAAGTAATTACGTATTCATAGGCTTTGCGTTCTTCAACTTTGTTATCCATAAAACCATAAACTTGTGCTTTAGAAGCCCAACAATCAGCTAATGCATCTTTAGTTTGTAATGATTCGGAAAGTTTAATAGCTCTATCGAAAGTTTCAAGTGCCAATTCATATTTCTTTAAACCTTCATATGCTTGTGCTTTTTTAATAATAAGCTTTAATTTTTCATTGGGCTTTATAGCTTCATATATAAGCTTCTCAATAATTGACAATGAATACTCTTCATACTGAAGTAATTCATCATCATCTTTTAAAATTTTTGCTAAATCACTTAAAGTTTTAAGAACATCTAATTTTTGAGAGTCAGTTGTGGATTTTCTTGATAGTAAAACCAATAAAATTTGTTTTGCACTATCGTGTTCACCCAATTCTAATAACTTCATTGCATATCTAAAATAGAACCAACTTTGTTTGTGCTCGTCTTTAACCAAGGATACTTTAAGAAAAGCTGATTTGAAATATTTTTCAGATTCCGTTCTTGCCCCTCTTTTGTCTAAAAGTTCAGCACAAGCCATGATACATTTAGCTGCCATGTAATGATTTCGCAGTTTGGTGAAGATTTTTTCTGCATTAATTAAATCTTGAACACCTTGCTCAAAATCGTCTCTCATTATTTGCATTTCTCCTCTTTCAAGATAAATCTTGCCGAGGTCATACTCCCATGATTTACCAAGTTGTTTATAAAGAGAGAGAGCAAGGGAGTACTCCGAAATAGCGTTATCAAATTGATTATATCCAAAAATGTCTGCACGTAATGTGTGACAAGCTGCATACCCAGAAATTGTATTCTCGTTATTATTATCTTTACTTGTAATTTGTAGGTTCGTAAAAGCATCATAGGCTTGTTTTACATAGCCTAATTGAATATCAATTGGTTCTTTAATGGATTTGCTCAACAGACTCATTGACAAATAGGTCCATGCCTCAATGTCTTTTTCTCCTTTTTCTTTGGAATATTCTATTGAGGCGTTTTGAAACCCTCTTGCTTGGTCAATATTTCCTTTTAGCCTATGGATTTCTCCTAGAATTTGAAGCACGCGCCCTTTTTGATTTCCTAGATTTACTTTCTTTGATTCATTTAAGCAATCATTGGCAATTTTCAGTGGGTTTTCTAAGTCGTGTCTATCATCTCTTACCATTGACAATGCAATTTCTAGATTAGCACGAATCGTCAATTTCTTATCGTCCGTGTTTAATGAAAAATCACGAATAGTTTTCCAAATTCTGGTTGATTGAGTAAAATTTCCTTTTCTGGTTGCTTTTCTGGCAAGTTCAATTTTGTCTTTAATTTCATCAGGTATAATAGAATCTGAATCATTCTGTATGCTATTATTGTCCTGCTGATTAATGTCAGTCAAGTTTTTATTTGTTTTTCCCCCATTTCCAATAATTGATTGAATGTTTTTATGTATTAAATCAATTTTATTCTCAGTCCTTGTGGTGATTTCTGAAATATTGGATAGATTATTTTGAATGTCAGTAATATTTAATCTCTAACCTGGACAAGCTACACGTATTATATTATTCGTAGGTTATCCCAAGTTTTTCAATGATTTTTCGCGAATACTCGGTAATTTCATTCATATACCATGAATCATTAATTCGGATCTTTCTCACGTCAGTAAGGAGCTGG
>JAKLIC010000015.1 GCA_022709825.1 Bacteroidota bacterium
AATTATGACTTACTCAATTTTGAAAAGCACTCTAACGTTTTCGTGTCAAAAAGCTGGATAAAATTATTTTATATTAACTTTATATTAACTTTAATTTATACACTTGCATCTCATCAAATTAAGACATAATTACTTTTTTAATTCACTATTTTTTATAAACAACTATATTTCAGTTTATTAATTTGAAAAAAAACTACTCATTTATTGTATTTATTTGTTATTTTTGTTGAAAAAATTAGTTTTTTCTTATAAAAAAATTCTATTTTAGAAAATGAAACCCTATTTAAGCTTATTCTCATTTGTTTTTTTCCATATTACAACAGTATGTTTGGGGCAATACCTAGACTCAAGTGAGTTAAAGTTAAATCCAATTGCTAAAATCACAAATTATACTCGTTCCCAATTTAATGCAGATCCACAATTTTGGACCATGTGTGAAGACAATCAAGGAATCACCATTTTTGGAAATAATGATGGTGCGGTCTTCTTTGATGGAAATCATTGGAATAAAATTAATCTCCCAAATAATTCATCTGTAAGAAGTTTACTGAAAACAAAATCCGGTAAGATTTATGCCGGTGGTTATAATGAATTCGGGACATTACAAAAAAATGAATTCGGTCAATATTATTACACTTCCCTGATTGAAGAATTACAGTTAACAAACAAACACATTGAAAATGTTTGGCAAATTCAAGAAATAAACAACTCTATCATTTGTAGAACTTTTAATGGATTGATTGTTATTACAGGCAAGACTGCACTATTTATTCCTTGTAATCAATCTTTTCTTAATTCCGCCGTGATTAACAATCGCTATTTTGTACATGATGCCAACCACGGAATATATAGTTATAACATAGTAGACAAAGAATTAGAACTTGTTTTTGAAGCCGGTAAATTCAACAACGAAGAGATTTCAGCCATGCACCATTTCGGGAAACCAAATACTATTTTGCTTTTCACTAAATCGGGCTCCATTTACTCTGGCAATACACTTAATAAAGAAGTTGTAAAAATCGTTTCGTTATTTAATGAAAATCAAAACGACCAAATTACTTGTGCTGTTCAAAAGAATGCTCAAACAATTTTGATTGGTACACTTAATTCTAAAGTAATAGAATTCAGCAGCAATGGTAATTTAAACTCCCACAATCCTTCCTACAGCGGATTAAAAAACATTGCCATTCATAATCTATATAAATCCAAAGACAATTTTTGGGTTTTATACAACAACGGTTTATCGTTTGTAGATTATAATCCATCTTATATTAATCTTTTTGACAAAGCATCCGTTTATGATGTTTTAATACATAACTCAAAGATATATTTGGCAACTAATTCAGGTGTTTATTATGCGGATATGTCTTTGAATAATATTCCGGGAACTTATTATAATTTCATCAAATTAAATGGAATTCAAGGCCAAACCTGGAGCGTAACATTAGCATCAAATGATGTAATAATAGGGCATGATAATGGTTTATTCGTATTAGACGGTCTAAAGCCAATTAAAATTGGCAGTGAATCAGGGTTTTGGAAAATAACCCCCATTGAAGGAAATGAAAACTCCTATTTAGCCTCAAATTATACAGGCTTATTTTTGTTAAAAAAAATAGCTGATAAATGGGAAATAATACATAAAATTAAAGGCTTTGATGAATCAGCAAGAGACATTCTTCCATCAGGTGAAAAGAATACCTATTGGATATGTCATGGCTACCAAGGCGTGTTTAAAGTGCATTTAAATCAAGATTACACAAAAGCAATAGCTGTAGAGCATTTTACTGATAAAAATGGTTTAAAATCATTTTATAATGTAAATGTGACAAAATGGAAGAACGAAATTATTTTTACAACCAATACAGGTATTTATAGTTACAATGCTGTAAAAAACAAATTTTTATTACACTCTAAGCTTAACAATATTCTTGATCCAACAAAAAACACTCGAAAATTAATAACATATGGTTCAAAAACATGGTTTGTTTCTGATGATGAAGCAGGTTATTTCTATACAAATACTAAAGATAAATCCATCCATAAAGATTTGTTTTTGAACTTAAAAGGGTATTTCAATAGAGGAATGGAATGTATTGTACCTATTTCAGAAAATCAGATTGTTTTTGGTTCCAATCTCGGGTTATTTTTTTATAATTTAAAAAACAATTTATCCACTACAACAGTTCCTACGCTGCTTACCTCTATCCATTATAATGTAAATCAAAAACAACTTGCATCAGCACTTGATAATTCTAAAACCACAGAATTCCCAAATAAAACAGATGGTTTGCGTTTTGAATATGCAGCACCTGAAATGACAAAAGGAACACAAATCCAATTTAGTCATAAACTTGACCCAATAGATAAATCTTGGTCAGCTTGGCAAAACACTTCTTCAAAAGAATATACTCATTTAAGTCCCGGAACGTATACTTTCATGGTAAAAAGTAGAAATTTATCTGGCATAAATGGAAAAGAAACAACCTATCGTTTTACAATACTTCCAAAATGGTATCAAACTAATTTCGCTTTCATTTTATATATTCTTTTTTCTGTCCTATTTATCTATTTCATTTCGTTCAGAATTCGGAAAAAGATAGAGAAAGAAAGAAAAAAAGCACACTTAGAAGCTGAAAAAACTAAAAAGCTTTTAGAGCTTGAATTAGAGCAGCTAAAACTCATTCGAGATAAAGAAAAAATTAATGCTGTAAAAATCCACTTGGAAGAAGATGTAATCGAAAAAAGTAAACAATTAGCTAATTACACATTATTATTAAGTCAGAAAAAAGAATTATTTAATGATCTTCAAAATGACTTAAAAAATTTAAGAGAAATCAATAAAAATGATGAAACGAGAAAAAAAATAACTCAAATTTTTCAAAAACTACATCAAAATAAAATTGGGGAAGAATATATGGAAATCTTCGATGTGAACTTTGAAAAAGTAAATCATAACTTTTTTGAAAAACTAAAAGAAATAAACCCAACATTAACAAAAAGAGAACTCCGTTTATGTGCTTTTGTGAAAATGGATTTAAGTAATAAAGAAATTGCTCCTTTGCTTAATATTTCAATTAGAGGTGTAGAGAATGCCCGATATAGGGCTAGAAAAAAACTAAATGTACAACATGAAGAAAATTTCGTATCCTACTTAATTAGCCTAATTAATGAATAAAAAAACGCATTTCAACTTGAAATGCGTTTTAAATTAAATATAATTATATTTTAGAAACTCGCCTTCAAATATTCTCTGTTTAAACGAGCAATATTTTCTAAAGAAATTCCTTTAGGACATTCAATTTCACAAGCTCCTGTGTTTGTACAGTTTCCAAAACCTTCTTCGTCCATTTGACGCACCATGTTTAATACTCGCTCAGTAGCTTCAACTCTTCCTTGTGGCAATAAAGCATATTGAGATACTTTTGCACCCACAAACAACATCGCTGAACCGTTTTTACAAGTAGCTACACAAGCCCCACATCCAATACAAGCCGCTGCCATAAAAGCATTATCAGCATCGTGTTTTGGAATTGGAATGGAATTCGCATCAATCGTATTTCCGGAAGTATTTACAGAAACAAAACCACCTGCTTGTTGAATACGTTCAAAAGCAGTTCTATCAACTACTAAATCTTTTATTACCGGGAACGCTTTACTTCTCCATGGTTCTACAAAGATTGTATCACCATCGTTAAACATTCTCATGTGTAATTGACAAGTCGTGATTCCGGTATCCGGACCGTGAGCTCTTCCGTTAATGTATAATGAACATGCTCCGCAAATTCCTTCGCGACAATCATGGTCAAAAGCAACGGGTTCTTTTTTATCGTTGACTAATTGTTCGTTTAATTGATCTAACATTTCTAAAAACGAACTGGCTGTTGAAACATTATCTAATTTATATGTTTCAATTCCCCCTTTATCACTGGCATCTTTTTGACGCCATATTTTAAGGGTAATATTTATATTTTTTGCTGCACTCATAGTTTCTTATTTGTAGTTTCTAGCTGCAATTTTTATTTCTTCGTAATTCAATTCTTCTTTATGTAGTTCTGCTTTTGAAATATCAGCTCCTTTGTATTCCCAAGCACCAACAAATTTAAAGTTCACATCATCCCGTAATGTTTCACCTTCAGCATCTTGGTATTCTTCTCTAAAGTGACCTCCACAAGATTCATTACGTTGAAGAGCATCCATGGCCATTAATTGTCCCAATTCCATAAAGTCAGCAACACGCAGAGCTTTTTCTAATTCCGGATTTAAATCATTTGCACTTCCGGGAATAAAAACATCTTTGTAAAATTCTTCTTTTAATTGAGCAATTTCTGTTATAGCGTCTTTTAAGCCTTGTTCATTTCTTCCCATCCCAACTTTGTTCCACATAATCAATCCTAATCTTTTATGGAAATGATCCACAGTTTTAGAACCGTTATTGCTCAAGAACTTGTCGATAGCAGATTTTACATTATTTTCAGCTTCCGCAAATTCAGGTAAATCGGTAGAAATTTTTCCGGTTCTGATTTCGTCTGCTAAATAATTAGAAACGGTATAGGGCAATACAAAATAACCATCTGCTAACCCTTGCATTAAAGCCGAAGCTCCTAAGCGATTTGCACCATGGTCGGAAAAATTAGCTTCTCCAGCCACAAAACAACCAGGAATTGTGGATTGTAAATTATAATCAACCCAAACACCACCCATGGTATAATGTACCGCCGGATATATTTTCATCGGTGTTTCATAAGGATTCTCATCGGTAATTTTTTGGTACATAGTAAATAAATTACCATATTTTTCTTCCAACCACTTTTTACCTAATTTGATTATTTCTTCTTCAGTAGGATTATGATTTCCTTGCCCGTAAGCAGCTTGTTTTCCTTTGCTTTTGATTTCTGTTGAGAAATCCAAATAAACACCTTCGTTGGTGTCATTGGCTTCAATACCGTGTCCTGCATCACATCGCTCCTTGGCAGCTCTTGAAGCTACATCACGAGGAACTAAGTTTCCAAAAGCAGGATATCTTCTTTCCAAGAAATAATCTCTGTCTTGTTCCTCTAATTGTGTTGGTTTTAATTTTCCGGCACGAATGGCTTCAGCGTCTTCTTTTTTCTTTGGAACCCAAATTCTTCCGGAATTTCGTAACGATTCTGACATTAAAGTCAATTTCGATTGATTACTTCCATGAACAGGGATACAAGTTGGGTGAATTTGTACAAAACAAGGATTTGCAAATAACGCTCCTTGTTTGTGAATTTTCCAGCTGGCTGTTACATTACATCCCATTGCATTGGTGGATAGAAAATAGACATTTCCGTAACCTCCCGTGGCAATAATAACGGCATGAGCTGAATGTCTTTCCAACTCTCCGGTTATTAAATTTCTGGCAATAATTCCTCGGGCTTTACCATCTACTTTTACTAATTCCAACATTTCATGACGGTTATGCATTTTCACACGCCCTAATCCTATTTGTCTGGATAATGCTGAATAGGCACCCAACAACAATTGCTGTCCGGTTTGTCCTGCAGCATAAAAAGTTCGTTGTACTTGTGTTCCTCCAAAAGAACGATTATCTAGATAACCACCATATTCTCTCGCGAAGGGAACACCTTGAGCCACACATTGATCAATGATGCTTCCAGACACTTCGGCTAAACGATGCACGTTTGCTTCACGGGCTCTATAATCACCCCCTTTAATTGTATCATAGAAAAGACGATAAACACTGTCTCCGTCATTTTGATAATTTTTTGCGGCATTGATACCTCCTTGAGCGGCAATTGAATGTGCTCTACGTGGAGAATCTTGGTAACAAAAAGCACTCACATTATAACCCATTTCGCCAAAAGAGGCAGCGGCTGAAGCACCGGCTAAACCAGTTCCTACGACAATGATGTCAATTTTTGGACGATTATTAGGAGCAACTAATTTTAAATGATTTTTATGATTTGTCCACTTTTGAGCAACTGGACCTTCCGGTATTTTTGAATCTAACTTCATAATATATTCTGATGTTGATTATTTACTAAAATGAATGTAGAGTGGAATAATTGCAAATAACAATGGCACTATCACTGCAAAAGCTTTACTCACAAACTTGATGGTGGGTGTCCATTTTGGACTATTTAATCCTAAAGATTGGAACGCACTTTGAAAACCATGCCACAAATGAAATCCTAAAACCAACATGGAAAACACATAAAACAAAGTAAAATACAATCCGTATTTTTTATCTTTAAAAAAATCGATCGTGATTAAATGCAAATCTTTATACAAATCTGCAATTTTCACATTAACCTGTGCATTGTATAATTCCGTTTTGTTTTTAATAATTAACTGCTTTTGAGGATTGTTTTCAACAGATTCTCCCTCTTTTAAAACTTGATCAACTTGATAATACTGACCATCATTTTTTCCAACATAAAAAACGTTTTTTACCCCTGGGCTAACTTCTATGACATGTGTCATAAGAGGCATTTTTTCATCAAAATGCATTCTAGCCCAAAAATTTACCATGTGCGTAGCAATGAAAACTAAAATCAAAGTCCCTAAAACAGCCATGCTTCGAGAAGGTAAACTGCTATTTGCACCGGCGTCTGATTTTGCATAACCAATTGGTCTTGCTTTTTTGTTTTGAACAGTTAAGATGATTCCGTCAATTGCATGGAAAAGAATTGAAATGTAAGTGACGTAAGAAAGAATTTTTACGATTGGATTAGAGGTCATAAACAATGCATACTGATTGAATTGCAATCGACTGTCGGGCATTAATAATTGTAAATTCCCAGCCAAGTGACCAACTAAAAACAAGCATAAAAATAAACCCGTAAGAGCCATCCAATACTTTTTAGCGATAGATGACTTTAAAAGTGCAGATTTTGCCATAGTGTTTGTGTTAACTTAATTTTTAAAAAAATAGTATACAAATTTAATGGTATTTGAAGACAACTACAACCTTTTCTGTCTAATTTAAAGTGATTTTAAAGAAGGATTAACAAGTGTTTGACGTACTAGTTGTTTAATTATAAAAAACGAAGGATATTATTTAACAAAACTCGGAATTAGACCTCTTAAACCCATATCAACAACATTCTCACCAATGGCAGGTTCAAATTTATCGTCTGTTGTTACTTCTGTCCATTCAAAACTAGCATTTGTAGAGAGTGATAAAGTAACCTCTATGTCTTTAGTTTCATTTCCGGTAATGGTTAAATCCGTTTCAAATTTACCTGTTACAACACAAGATCCTTGAGGAATTGGTGAAGTTTGAAATAGCGGATTCGGAACCGTTGTGGCTCCGGCAGGTGCTTGACCTGAAGTTGCAAAAGG
Organism: Bacteroidota bacterium; assembly: GCA_022709825.1. Classification (GTDB taxonomy): domain Bacteria; phylum Bacteroidota; class Bacteroidia; order Flavobacteriales; family Flavobacteriaceae; genus Flavobacterium. The sequence goes on from JAKLIC010000015.1 coordinate 7,333, forward strand.
CAAACTATTCAATGCAAAAGCCCAATATCCTTGTTCTCTATTGCCGTTCACGGGAAACACATTATTGCCAATACTATGGGTGCCAATGTAAGTGTTATATCCAACAAAACTCTCCAATGTACCTGTGTAAGTTGACCCTTGACTGTAAACTTGAATATTCCCGCTTTGATAGGATAAAGAAACTCGAATCCAGTTGTAGGCTCCGGCTAATTGTGGCGTTATCGGAATTTTTAGGAATACTTCATTTTGTCCTACAATCTTGGCTTGACTGAAATCTATTGCCATTGCTCCACCTAAATCAGTTTCGGGAGCATGATACAAAACTTTTCCTTGTCCTAAAAGAGTATTCACGGAAGGAGACAACTCTATATAATGAGCACTTATTTTTTGCATATCCGGAGACTGAGATCCATTTCCGATAGGAATTAAGGACGGTTGTCCTAAATTATTTAGGCGAACCTGATTTTGATCAAATTTGAATTTAATGATTAAATTAGGTTGTTTGGAAGTTTCATTTTCAGTACTGCATGAAAAAATACCGATGCTTGCCACAATTAGTAGCAAAAGTCCGGTAATTTTCCATTGTAATTTCATTTTAATACGTTTTAGTTACATCTTCGTCTATAACGAGTATGAAGTCAGCTTTATTGTATTCTTCCTTTGCTAATTTAGCAATGTCTTTTTGTTCAACTGTTGCAATAGTGATTATTTTCAATTCCGGTTTATACTTTTTGAGATACCAATTTATTCCTTCAAAATTATCACTATGGTACGTTCCGTTATAATGAATAAAAAGGGTTCCAAGTTGCAAATTTTGAACAATAAAATGAGCCATCGTAGCATCTTTAATTGCTTGAGCCTTTGGCATTTTATCTCCGGCATGTCCGCCTTGCATCGACATCATGTTTTGGTAACCGGGTAAATTAATATCAAATAAAATAGGAAGTGGAGCTATCCAATTTTTTTCTTCAGCACTAAGTTTCTCTAATTCCTCCAACCCGTTTTTAAAAACCATACTGGCGTATCGTCGTGGTATATTTGTGGCTACAAAAGGGAATTTTTTTTCTTTTGCAAAATCTACTAAAGGTTTATAATCCGTTTTATAATTTTTCCATAGTCGGGCTGTTGAATCAAATTGCTTTTGGGTAATTTCACCTTTCAAGTATTGGTTTAATTGTTTCTGATTGTCGGCTTCCAACATTTCTGCTCCTAATACCAACTTCATTTTTTCTGCTAAATCCTTAGTAAGTTCTAATTGTAGCCAATGTACCACAGAATTGTCATGGTATTCGCCAAACAAAACCACATCTGCTGTAACTGCCTCTTTAAAAAGTTTTTTATAGGTTGTTTTTTTTCCTTCTTTTGTAAATAACTGATACGCTATTTTGTTTTGAGCCCATCCAATAGTTTGAAAAACAAGGAAAAAGCAGAGTGATAAATTAATTTTTTTCATTTCTTATGATATTTAATGGTGTAGATTGAGAATAACTTTTTTGAGTCATTTTGATTTGATATTTTCCGGAAACCAAATAGGTTTTACCATTTTTAGCCTCTTTCAAAATAAGTTTTTTATCTTTTTTATGCCATTTTTCAGCTCCTGATTTTGAAATTTCCACCATATAAGTCCATTGATTAATTCCGGAAGTTGCCATTTGTTTTTCTTCAAACACAACAATTCCAATTTCATTAATGACTTGTACCAACACTTCACCTTGGTTTTTTGTATAATAATCCACAACTAATTTAGGTTCATTTGGATTGAACCATTTGCTCCAACTACTTCCCCAATTTAATGAATAATAAATTTCGTCACAGGCAAAAATTTTCAAGGCAGAATTGATTGTTTCTTCATTTAGTTGCTGTACAGATTTTAAATTAACTTTATAAATTGAACGCCCATGAGTTCCTACAATTAAATCTTTTGCTTCTGTTTGAATCACTAAATCATGAACTGCGACCGGAGGCAAACCGTTCATAAAAGGCTGCCAGTTATCACCCCGATTGAAAGAAATAAAAAGGCCATTATCAGTACCAACATACAAAATGGATGAATTCTTATCATCTTCTATTATAACATTAACAGCAGCTGTTGGAATATTTGTCGCAATTGACTTCCATGTTTGCCCGTAATCTTCCGACACATAAATATAGGGCGTGAAATCATCAGAACGATAGCCGTTTAATGTTACAAAAACACGCTCTTTTTGGTGTCGAGAAGCAACCACTCTGGAAACCCAAAGATCTTTTGGAAAAGAATTGGATATTTTCTGCCAACTTGCTCCTGCATCCTTTGATACATGGACTAAACCATCATCACTACCCGTATAAAGTAATCCAAACTGAAACGGACTTTCACTCAAGGTTGAAATTGTTCCATAAGGTACATTCCCGTCTTTACCCCCTTGTGTCAAATCCGGAGAAATGACTGACCAAGTATCTCCTTGATTAAAGGAACGGTGCAAATAGTGTGATCCCAAATACAAAATATCTTGATTATGGGATGAAAGCAAAATAGGTGTTTGCCAATTGAATCGCAATGGTTTTTCCTCTTTTTTGGCTTTTGGAGCAATGTATTTTCGACTTTCATTACTTCTATCTATGCGATAGTAATTTCCAAATTGAAATCCGGTAAAAACGATGGATGGATTTCTATTGTCTATTTGTGTTTGCATTCCATCACCACCTAAAATACTTTCATACGGATATCTACCTTCTTGATGCCATTCGACACTATACTCATAATTATTCTGTCCTACCCAAACCCCATTGTCTTGCATCCCACCATAAATATTGTATGGCTTTTGGTAATCCACATTTACATGATAAAACTGACTAACACCATGAGGATTACATTTAATCCAATTGGCTCCATCATCATAAGAAATATTCAAGCCTCCATCATTTCCATTAATTAAATGGCCTGCTTTTTTCGGGTTTACCCATACAATATGGTGATCGGCATGTACATTTTCTCTATTAATCGACACAAACGTTTTCCCTCCATCATCCGATTTAATGATTGGCACACCCGAAACGTACAACTTATCAGAATTAGACAAATCAACCGCAATTCGTCCAAAATAATATCCATAAGAATAATAAAAATCGTCTATATAGTCTGAATGGGTTTTCTTCCATGTTTTCCCTCCATCAATAGATTTATAAACTTCTGCTCCAATCACTTCTGTTTCAAATAAGGCCGCGTTCGCATCTTGCATTATTTTTTTTGCTTCCGCAGGTTCCATGTTTCCGTTTTGAATCCAATTTTTAATATTCTCCGCCCTGTATTTTTCAGAAAGTCCTTGTTTTTTCAAATATGCATTTATTTCACTGTTTGGAATATTCATAAAAACTTCACCGGGAGCACTAAACATTTCAGGCATTGTTGTTTTTGTTTGGATTTTCTTTGGTCGTTTTGATTGATTATCCAAAACGGCATAAACAATAGCATCATCAAATGTTGCTAAACCAATTCTGCCCACTCCTTCACCGGTTGGAAATCCGCTTTCAGTTGTGGAAATCAATTTCCAAGTAGAACCACCGTCTTCACTTTTATAAATGCCGGAAGTAGTTCCGTTGCCTATAAAATTCCATGCTTTACGGTCTTTTTTCCAAGCTGAGGCAAATTGTATATTGAAGTTTTTGGATGATACAGCAATATCGATAATACCGGTTTCATCATCAATGAATAAGGTTTGCTTCCATGTCTTTCCGCCATCATTAGTTTTGAAAACACCCCGTTCCATGTTTTTTGAATACAAATGTCCGGTTACGCCCACAACAACTTCATTCGGATTAGTTGGGTTAATTTCTATTTTTCCTATGTGGTGGCTGTCTTTCAAACCCATATTTTGCCAAGTTTTTCCTTTATCAGTGGATTTCAAAATTCCTATTCCGGCATAAGAAGATCGCGAGGAATTATGCTCTCCTGTTCCTACCCAAATGGTACTGCTCTTCCAATCAACTGCTATTTCCCCCACATTTTGAGTTGCCGAATTATCCATGATTGGAGTAAAACTCATTCCGTTGTTATTGGAATACCAAACTCCACCGGAAGCATAGCCCACATAAAATTCAATTGGATTATCCGGATTTACGTCGACATCAACCACACGTCCACTCATGATCGTAGGTCCAACACTATTAAATGCTATGTTTTGAACAAGTGAATTATTTTGTGACCAACTTTGATTAACAAGTAGAAAAAAAACAAAAGATAAAAAACCATTCTTAATCATGAGAATAAATTTAAAATGGAAATTTAGGCATTACTTAAGTGTTGACAAAATTTTATACTTGAATTAACAGCAAATCAATGTAATCTTGTTATTTTTGATAAATCATAATAAACAACCTTTATATCATGAAGTACCATTCAATAGACCGCAATTTATATATCAAAAACCGCACAAAGTTTACCTCTCAAATGAAACCAAACAGTGTAGCGATTTTTAATTCTAATGATAATTATCCGGTGAGTGCCGATACGACTTTACCTTTTGCACAACACCGTGATATTTTATATTTATCCGGAGTTGATCAGGAAGAAAGTATATTGCTTTTATTTCCGGATGCACCTTATGAAAACTTAAAAGAGGTTTTGTTTTTAAGAGAAACAAATGAACATATTGCTGTTTGGGAAGGAGAAAAACTAACAAAAGAAAGAGCTTTTGAAGTTTCGGGCATCAAAAACGTGATTTGGGTTCAGGATTTTCATAAAACGTTGAAAGAAGTGATGTCTTATGCTGATACGATGTATATCAACACTAACGAGCATTATCGTGCTTCTGTTGAAACAGAAACCCGTGAGGCACGATTCATCAAATGGTGGAAGGAAAACTATCCGGCTCATAAAGTAGAAAAAAGCAACCCAATTTTACAACGCTTACGTTCTATAAAAGAAAGTGAAGAAATCGATTTAATTCAAAAAGCTTGTGATATTACCGAAAAAGGGTTCCGAAGAGTACTTTCGTTTATAAAGCCAAATGTAATGGAGTATGAAATTGAAGCTGAATTTGCTCATGAATTTTTGCGTAATCGCTCAAAAGGATTTGCTTACACTCCTATAATTGCTTCAGGAAACAATGCGAATGTGTTGCATTATATTGAAAACAACCAACAATGCAAAGCCGGAGATTTAATCTTATTGGATGTTGGTGCTGAATATGCCAATTATTCCAGTGACATGACTAGAATGATTCCGGTTTCAGGCCGATTTACAGCAAGGCAAAAAGAAGTTTACAATGCCGTTTTACGAGTAAAAAATGAAGCAACTAAAATGCTGGTTCCCGGAACATTATGGAAACAATATCATGTGGAAGTAGGCAAAATAATGACTTCAGAATTGTTGAATTTGGGTCTTTTAGACAAAGCCGATGTGCAAAATGAAAATCCAGATTGGCCGGCTTATAAAAAATACTTCATGCACGGCACATCCCATCATTTAGGATTAGATACGCACGATTATGGGTTATTACATGAACCTATGCAGGCTAATATGGTTTTTACGGTTGAACCGGGAATTTATATTCCAAAAGAAGGTTTTGGCATCCGAATAGAAGATGATATGGTGATTCAAAATGAAGGAGAACCTTTTAATTTGATGCGGAATATCCCTATTGAAGTGGAGGAAATTGAGTCTATAATGAATGCTTAATTTTAGTTTAAAGGTTTAAGTATTGAAAAGTTTATAAGACGACTTGCAGGAATGTAGGTCGTTTTTTTAAAATTTATATGAAATCAATCCACTACAAAAACACCAAAATCAACTACACCGACACCGGTAAAGGAACTGCCATTGTTTTACTTCATGGCTTTTTAGAAAATTTAAGCATGTGGAAAAACTACATCGCCGATTTTTCAAAAAAAAACCGTGTAATAATTATCGATTTATTGGGTCATGGTAATTCTGAATGCTTAGGCTATATTCATACTATGGAAGACCAAGCGGATATGGTACATGAAGTTTTACATGAACTTAAAATCCGAAAAGCAGTATTTATTGGCCATTCAATGGGTGGATATGTAGCACTTGCATTTGCTGAGTTATATCCGGATGTAATGAAAGGATTGGTTTTGCTAAATTCGACATCAAGATCAGACAGTGCGGAACGAAAATTGAATCGCGAAAGGGCAATTTTAGCTGTCAAACAAAATTATACTGCTTTTGTTAGAATGTCAATTGCTAATTTATTTAACGAAGACAACCGGGAACGTTTAGCAGTCGAAATTGAGCTAGTAAAAATGGAAGCTTTAAAAACTCCCTTACAAGGAATTGTCGCCGCTTTAGAAGGGATGAAAATAAGAAAAGACAGAGAAGTTTTATTGCATTTTTCACCCTATCCGATGATGTTAATTTTAGGAAAAAAAGATGGTGTGTTGAATTATGAGGAAAGTCTTGACCAAATTAAAGATTCAAAAGTGGAATTAGTTACTTTTCCGGATGGTCATATGAGTTATATTGAAAATGAAACAGAATTAAAAATGGTTTTGCTCAACTTTTTGAAAAAAATATAATTGATTTTTACCATATAAGCTTATACCAGAGAAACTTATATGGTTATAAAATTTTCTCCTCAAAAGGTATTTCTACATTTAAAATTTCATTTAACAGCTCAATTAATTCCGTTTTAAAATCTTCTAAAACAGAATCATCTACTTGGTTTAAAATTACTTCTCGACCTTCCTTTATTTGAAAAGGCATAAATCCTGCTTTTAAATTTTTAAAGGAAATAATTCCTACTTCCATTTCAGTATTAGGAAATTCCGCTTGAACCATAAAGGCATAACACAACAATTGAATAATTTTATCATGTTTGATGTCGGCTGTCAAACCATTCCAGTTTTGAATGGCTAATCCGTTTTGTTCTACTTTACCGGTTTTGTAATCAATAATACGAAGTTTCCCGTTTCTGAGCTCTATTCTGTCGACATTACCTTTGATTTTGATTGGAAAAGGTAAGCGAACATCTTGTAAAACTGCTTCGAAATTTTTTTCCAAAAACAACACTTTTACTGCGTCATCTTGCTCCAAAAGCCGTTTTTCTAGTTGTAAAAAATTGTACACATTTCGTTTGGCAACTTCAAAAGCTAATAGGTTTTTACCTTTGGTAATTTCTCCTTCTTTATAAACAGTTTTAAATTGTTTGAAAACTTCACTATCAGCAATTTTAAGCATATTTTCAACGTTTGAGATACTTAAAAATGTATTCATATAAGGTTTATACAAAACTTCTAAAGCTGCATGAATAATTGTTCCGAGGGTATTAATGGCAATATTTTCTTCGACTTCTTCCGTTTCAGAAATTCGCAAAATCCGTTGAAAATAAAACTGCATCGGATTTCGAATATAAGTTGTCAAAGTTGAAGGAGAAAATCCGTTATCGGCCATTTCACGCAATCTTTCCATCACCAATTCAGATTTTTCTACAACCATTGGTTCATGAGCTTTCTCGGGTAAAATTGCATTATAAATTTGGTGCGAAAGAACATGATTAGGCTGTTTTTCAACTTCTAATTGGGTTATAAACCTACTTTTTTCTCCGGCATCAATTCCTTCTGATTCAGTATTATAAAGCAAATAGATGTTTTTTGCCCGTTGTAAAAGATGATAAAAGTGATAGGTGTAAATGGCATCTTTTTCTTTGAAAGTTGGCAATCCTAATTCTCTTTTCACATCTAAAGGGATGAATGAATTCTGCGATTTCCCGGCTGGAAAGACACCTTCATTCATGGAAGTGATGATTACAGTTTCGAAGTCTAAAACACGACTTTCCAATACACCCATAATTTGAAGGCCTTGCAATGGCTCTCCTTCAAACGAAACTTCTGCTAAATCAATAATTTGTTTGTATAAACCATGTAGCCCTTCAATTGAAGTAATATAGTTGTGTTCTGAACAATAAGTACTCAGTTTATTAATTATCTTAAAGATGGCATAAACAAAGCTATTGGTGATTTTATCCTTTGAATCTTCCGATTGAAGAAATTGTTTAATTTGAAGCAAAACGGTTGCTAAAGTATCAAGTATCTGGACCGTATTAGCTGGCCACTTTTCGAATAAAAGTTGAAAAAATGAATTTGACTGATTGTACATTTCAACCAACTTTACATGAGAAATGAACGTATAATTATATTGATTAATTTGATTTACAAGTGTTTTTGCATTTACAAAAGGTTCAACTAATGGATTTTGAAGGACTTCTAACACATCTTTATAATAAAACACATAGCTAGATTGACTTCGTTTGAAAGCATTCTGATGCATTTTGAACAATTTTGAAAGTAACAATTGTGCCGGATTATTCTTTCCGGAATAACCCATTGTAATGTTTAGGTGCGAAACAGAATTGGGTAATGAATTTAAAAGCGGAATTAAAATATTTTCTTCCCCTAAAACAATGGCTACTTTTTCTAAAGGTTGCTGGTCAGCAATGGTTTGAATTATATCAGCTGCTAATTTAGCTTGTCCAATTGTTTTGGGCGTGCCCATTATTTGGATATTTTTTGGCTCTTTAAATTCATTAAAAATCCATTGATAAGGATTGTTTTTATAAAATGGCCAACTCTTTTTTATTTTACGGGCAAACAAACCGGCATCATGATAAGGGTCATTCAAAAAGGTTTCTTCAGCATCCCATAAAACAGTAGCTTTTTCAATAGATAATAAATGCTGAAAAATCATTTCTTCTGCTTTATTTAAAGCATTGAATCCTGCAAAAATAAAATGATGATTTCCTATTGTGTTGGAGAAATGGTTTAAATTTTCTACTGCTTCACGATAAATTAACCCTTGATATCCAATTCCTTTGTTTAATAAATGCTTATAAAAAGAGTCATAATACAAAGGCATATTGTCCCAAAATTGGAGATAATTTTCAATTAATCTTGTTTTATCCTGTAACTCAAGATTCCATCTTTTTATGGCTTCAATTTCTTTCAGATAAGAAAAAACATGATTTGGAGAGAGAAGAAATCGGTCTATTTCATTAAAATCTTGAAGCAACGTTTTCCCCCAATTAGAAAATTGTTCAAACGATTGTTGTTCATTTTTATTTGTTACGGAAAGGTAAACCGAATAAAACTCAAATAATAATTCAATTGAATCTATAGTTCTAATAGTTGCTATCTCTTGAATAAAATCTTCAATGTTAATAATTCTAGGGGCAAAGCTATTGGATTGAATAGTTTGTTTTAATTCTTCTAATAAAAAAACCCGAGCTCTTTTATTAGGAAGCACAATAGTTAAGCTTTCCATTTCAAAAGAATGGTTAGTCAAAATATGATTAGCCAATAAAGATAAAAAAGAGTTTGCCTTCATTTTATAAAAATAAAAAAAACGTCCCGATAAATCGGGACGTTTTCAGTATTTATTTTGAAAGAAATTATTTGATTAATTTCACTTCAACTCTTCTGTTGTTTGCTTTACCCATTTTAGTTTTGTTGGTATCAATTGGCATTGATTCACCAAAACCTTTAGATTCTAATCTAGAAGCGTTAATTCCGTTTTCAATTAAATAATTTTTAACGGCTGCAGCTCTATCTTCAGATAATTTTTGGTTTGAAGCATCTTTACCATCGCTATCTGTATGACCTTCAATTGAGAATCTAGCATTTGGATATTCTTTTAAGATACCAGTGATGTTTTGTAATACTGTAAATGTTCTTTGTTGGAAAGTTGCTTTTCCTGATTCAAACAATATTGTTTTAGCATAATCTCTTAATGAGCTAAGAATTGCTTCGCTAATTTCTGGACAACCATTGTTAGCAACTGTTCCAGCTACATCTGGACATCTGTCATCTTTGTCAAATACTTTATCTCCATCTCTATCTGGCCATGGACAACCTTGGTTTTCTTTTGGACCTTTTACATCTGGACATTTATCATCTTTATCTGCAATTCCGTCACCGTCTGTATCAGGACATCCGTTTAATTCTTTAGGACCTTTTACTTCTGGACAAGAATCATCTTTATCAGCAATTCCGTCTCCGTCAGTATCAGGACAACCTTGGAATTCAGCTAAACCAAATACATCTGGACAAGCATCACTACCATCAATAATACCATCTAAGTCAGTATCAGGACATCCAT
>JAKLIC010000150.1 GCA_022709825.1 Bacteroidota bacterium
CCATTTTCAACATCATATAACCGACAAATAAGTGATAGAATTGTTGATTTTCCGGAACCTGTTTTACCTAAAACAGCTAAAGTTTCTCCTTTTTCAACTTTAAAAGAAATATTGTTTAAGGCTTGAATATTAGTGTCTTCATAGCTAAAACTAACATTTTTAAATTCAATTGTACCTTTCAAAATAGCATGATTCGGATTTTTATTTTGAATCTCAGGTTCAATTTTCAAAAATTCATTAATCCTTTTTTGAGAAGCTTCTGCTTCCTGAACAAGTGATGATACCCAACCAATTGAAGCTACCGGCCAAGTTAACATGTTGACATACAATATGAATTCAGCAATTGTGCCAATGTTAGGAATTGTACCCTCAATATACATCATGCCGCCAAAATAGATAACCACTAAATTGCTTAAACCAATTAATAAAATCATCAATGGTCCAAATAAAGCGTTAACAACAGCTAAACGCATGTTCTTTTCACGACTTTCTTGGGATAAATTGTTAAATGCTTTTTTGTTTTGTCCTTCTAAGGCGTAGGCTTTTATAACTCGAATTCCGGAGAAAGTTTCTTGAGAAAAACTCGATAAATTGGATAAATTCTCTTGATATATTGTACTTCTTTTATTGATTTCTGAACTTAATTTGAAAATACAATACGATAATAATGGCAAAGGCAACAAAGTATACAGCGTCAATTTTGGCGAAACGTTGTACATATATAGAATAACGATGGCAAAACGTATAAAGGTATTGATGGTATACATAACTGCAGGGCCCACGTACATTCTAACTTTGCCAACATCTTCCGATATTCGATTCATTAAATCTCCCGTTCTGTTTTGTTTGTAAAAACTTTGAGATAATCTTTCGTAATGTTGAAAAACTTCATTTTTTAAATCAAATTCTATATAGCGAGACATCACAATTAAAGTTTGTCGCATTAAAAATGTCAAAAAGCCAGCAATAATGGTTGCTCCAATGATTAAACCTAGACTGAGCAGTAATTCTTGTTTGATTAAACTGCTATCCTTGATTGGATTTTTAATATATTCTTCAATGATATTTAACGATTTACTAATTAATTTTGGCGTAAAAAGGGAAAATATCTGAGCTACAATAGTAATTAAAATACCTAATAAAAAACGGTATTTATATTTGATGAAATATTTATTTAAATAGTGAAGTTCTTTCATTGTAAATCGATATAAAACGTATCTAGTGATTTAAAAATGTTAAAAAAATGAGAATTATTCTATTCTTGTATTGTATTGAATTCATGCAAAAGATTAACAAATTGCTAAAATTATTATATTATATTGCATTCTTTTGAATTTAACCCTATTTTTGCTGTGTCTTTTTGACAAAATCATAATTTATACTTTTAAATTTTTAACTATGATAGCAGAAGTAACAACTCCTAAAGAACTTCAAAAAATGGATCCGGTTTTCGGTCAAGTATCCTTCGATAATCACGAGCAAATTGTTTTTTGCAACGACAAAGATACTGGTTTGAAAGCAATAATTGGAATTCATAACACAGTTTTAGGACCTGCATTAGGAGGAACTAGAATGTGGAATTACACGAATGAGTGGGAAGCATTGAACGACGTTTTGCGTTTATCACGTGGAATGACCTATAAATCTGCTATTACTGGATTGAACCTTGGTGGTGGAAAAGCAGTCATTATTGGGGATGCTAAAACACAAAAAACGCCTGAATTAATGCGTAAATTTGGTGAATTTGTTCATTCGTTAAGCGGAAAATATATTACTGCAGAAGATGTAGGTATGCAAACCGAAGACATGGATACGGTGCGAGATGTTACTCCTTATGTAACCGGAATATCAGAATCTCGTGGTGGTTCAGGAAATCCATCACCGGTAACAGCTTTTGGTGTTTACATGGGAATGAAAGCGGCTGCTAAATACAAATATGGTTCTGATTCTTTAGCCGGTAAAAAAGTTTTGGTACAAGGAATTGGCCATGTAGGTGAAACTTTAGTTGATTATTTAACGAAAGAAGGTGCCATTGTCACAATTGCTGATATTAACATAAATCGATTGAATGAAGTGGGAGCACAGTATGGTGCAAAAGTTTTCACAGGTTCTGATTTATATAGTGCAGATGTTGATATTTATGCTCCTTGTGCATTAGGAGCAACCATTAATGATGATACAGTATATAAATTGAATGCATCAATTGTTGCCGGAGCTGCCAATAATCAATTAGCCAATGAAAATGTTCACGGAAAAATTTTGCAAGAGAGAGGAATTTTATATGCTCCTGATTTCTTAATTAATGCCGGAGGTATCATCAATGTATATGCTGAAATTGAACATTATGACAAAGCGGAATCAATGAGAAGAACAGAAAACATCTACCATACTACGTTAGAAATTTTTGATTATGCTGTAAAAAATAATATTACAACACACCAAGCGGCCTTAACAATTGCTCAAAATAGAATTGACCAACGTAAAAAAGAAAGCGGTAAATAATTTGTTTCCGACAAAATAGTACTATTTTTGTGACGCTCTTAGGGGCGTCACTAATTTTTTAAAAAGTTCTTACAGGGTGATAAATAGAAGACATATTCGCGTTAAAGTATTGCAAATCATTTATGCAATGCATCAAAGTGGTTCTGAAGATTTGGAAAAAGAAGAGAAATTCTTGTTTTCCAGCTTAGAAAGTATTCAGGATTTATATTTGATTGTCGTTTCAACTTTGATTGAAATTAAAAAGAAAGAAGAAGTCTTTTTAGAAAAAGCATCAAAAAAACACCTGGCTACTGCAGAAGATTTAAAGCCAAACAGAAAATTTATTGCTAATAAAGTTTTACAATTTTTAGAAGATAATAATTCAATATCTATTGCTTTAAAAAACCGTAAAATCAATAATTGGTCTCAAAATGATGATTTAATTCTCATTATTTTAGATGAAATTAAAAGAAGTGCCATTTATCAAAATTATTTAGCGGATACTTCTAGTTCTTTTGAAGCCGACAAAAAATTTGTTGCCGACATTTTTACGGAATTGATAGCTTCTAACGAGAAACTATACGATTATTTAGAAGATTTCAGAATTACTTGGGTTGATGACATTCCGTTAGTAAACACTAGCCTTTTAAAGCAGTTAAAGCATATTGAAGAGCATAATGAAAAATCTTTTTCAGTTTTGCCTTTGTATAAGGATGCTGAAGATAAAGATTTTGCCCGCGATTTGTTTAGAAAAACAGTTTTGAATGAAAATGATTTAGCCAAAGAATATATTGACAGAACACCAAATTGGGATCCGGAACGTATTTCTGAAGTTGATACAATTATGCTTAAAATGGCAATTTGTGAATTTTTGAAATTTCCATCTATTCCAATAAAAGTAACCATTAATGAGTATTTGGAAATTGCTAAAGAATATGCTACTCCAAAAAGCAGTATTTTTATTAATGGTATTTTAGATAATTTGGTTAAAGATTTTCAAAAAACAGATAAATTAAAAAAAACCGGTAGAGGTTTGATGTAAAATTTAAAATTTAGAATTATGATTAAAAAATCAATGTATGTGATGGCTGTTTTAGCTTTTGCTTTAACAACTTCCTGTAAAAAAGAAGATGCACTTTCAAAAGTAGATCCTACAAGTTCAGATGTTCCAATGAATTATGAAGCGAAACAAGTTGATGCCAATGGAAATCCGATGCCTGTTCAACCCGTTACTGAAAACGGTCAAACACCTGAACAAGCAGCTTCAGCTCCGATAGATGGAAAATATCCGGTAATGACATTTGGAAAAAAAGAACATAATTTTGGGATAATTAATGAAGGAGATAAGGTAGAAACTTATTTTACGTTTACTAATACAGGCGATGCTGATTTGATTATTTCAAATGCATCAGGTTCATGCGG
>JAKLIC010000151.1 GCA_022709825.1 Bacteroidota bacterium
TTTGTTTCACGCCAAGTAAGGAAACTTTGGTATCTGTTGCATAAGAAACAATACCACCACGAAAATAATTGGATGAACCGGAAATTGAAGTAATTATTTCGGATATTTTTCCGCCTGTACAACTTTCGGCGGTGGAAAGTGTAAGCCCTTTTTGGGATAATAATTCCCCTAGAACCACTTCAATACTTTCATCTTCTTCAAAGCCTACGATGATATCGCCAATAATTTCAACTAGCTTTTCAACTAAATCATTAATAGTTGTTTGCAATATTTTTTCATTTGAACCTCTTGCCGTTAAACGCAAACGAACACGTCCCGGACTTGGTAAATAAGCTAATTTCACAAAACCGGGTAAATTATCTTCCCAAGATTCGATACGTTCCGCTACGATGCTTTCACCTTGTCCGTAAGTTAGTATCGTTTTGTGCAATATGTAAGGCCGTTTATATTCACTTACAATTTTCGGAACAAGTTCATTGGTGACAATAGCTTTCATCTCATAGGGAACACCGGGTAAAGAAACAAATACAGTCTTTTCTTTAGTCATCCACATTCCGGGAGCGGTCCCGAATTGATTTTGCAATACAATTGCTTTTGAGGGAACTAAGGCTTGGTCACGATTAACTTGAGAAACATTAAAATTCATTTTAGTAAAAAGTGCTACAATGTGATTTTCTACTGTTGAATTTCGCTGCAAAGTATCCTGAAAATAATCACAAAATGTTATTTTAGTTATATCATCTTTTGTTGGTCCCAAACCACCAGTAATAATGACAAAGTCTACTTCATTCTGCACCTTGGCAAAGGTTTCTAAAATGTGGCTTTTATCATCGCTAATGGAAATCATTTCATGTACTTGAACGCCAATTTTCTCCAATGATTTAGCTATAAAACCGGAATTGGTGTCCGTAATTTGTCCGATAAGAATTTCGTCGCCGATGGTGATGATAGTTGCTTTCATGTTGGGAGGTGCTAAGTAACTAAGGGTTTGAGGCACTAAGGCTCTGAGATTAATTTTGCTAAATTACTCAACTTATAATGAACTCTGAGTCTTAGCTACCTTCTAGCCCGGATAGTAGCGGTAAGCCCGGAGCTAAAAAAACTAATTTTTGTTTGCAAAAAAGAGCGACTAACGGAAGCTCATTTTTTGGCTTAGAAAAATAGGTTTTTTAGTGAGAACTTGTAGCGGAAAGCCGGAATAGCTTCTTATAAATCGAAATCTTTGTTTATTTCTTTGACGGCCTTTTCAACTTGGTCTTCAATTGACTTAAAGATTTCTTTGATTTCTTTGCGTTTTCCTTCTCGTTTTGTCCATGCTTCTACCTGAAGAATTTCTTCATAAGCAACGTTCATTCCTAATAAATCAAGTGTTGGCTTAATTTTGTGAGCATAGCTGTAGGCTAATTTGTGATTTTTTTCCTCGATGCCTTGTTTGACAAACTTTAAATCCTCCGGAATTTCGCTAACGAATAAGGTAATTATCTGTAAAACGAACTCGGGGTCGTTGTCTGAAAGTGCATACACTTTGGCTAGGTTGTAGTTTAATGCCATTTTTTATTTTACTTGAATTCGGAATAATTTTTTTTCTTCAATAAATCCTTCTAGGATATCGTTTGTTTTTATTTTTGCCACACCTTCCGGTGTTCCTGTAAAAATAATATCGCCAATTTTAAGTGTAAAAAACTGAGAAACATAAGCTATAAGTTCATCAATTTTCCACAACATGTGACTCGTGTTCCCTTTTTGAACGGTAACTCCGTTAGATTTCAATTCAAAATTAATACTTTCTGTGGAACTGAAATCTTTTTTCGATAAAAAGTTACCAATAACCGCTGAACCGTCAAAAGCTTTCGCTTTTTCCCATGGTAAACCCTTCTCTTTTAATTTCGCCTGAAGGTCGCGAGCGGTAAAATCTATACCGAGTCCGATTTCGTCATAATAATTTGAGGCAAACTTAGTATCGATGTATTTACCAACTTTGTTGATTCGCACTAAAATTTCCACTTCATGGTGAATATCGTCACTAAACTCAGGAATCACAAATGGATGTTGTTTAAGTAAAATAGCACTATCCGGTTTTAAAAAAACGACAGGTTCATCCGGACGCTCATTTTGAAGCTCCTCTATGTGTTTAACATAATTTCTTCCGATACAGATTATTTTCATTTTTAGAGGTGCTGATGAACTAAATATTCTATACTTGCTAATAGGATTTTAGTTTAACTTGTTATTAAACTTTCTGAGTTTGATTGCGGTGAGCACTTTTTTGGTATACAATGGAAAATCTGCATTTTGAATCCACCCGAAATATCCCGGTTCATCTTCTAACACTTTCTCAACAAGGGCTCCTTTATGCTTTCCGAAGGAAAAAATCTCTTGACCTTTATCATTAAGAGCAATAAATCCTGCAAAATCGACAGATTTTTTCCGAGTTGTGAATTCAGATAACGATTTCATGTCATTCACTAAATCTGGATATCGTTCTAATTGTGCTTTGAGGATTTCGTAAGTTGCCATTGTATCTGCTTCAGCAGAATGTGCATTTTCAAGTGATTGACCGCAATAGAATTTATAAGCTGCACTCAAAGTTCTTTCTTCCATTTTGTGAAATATGGTTTGAACATCGACCGAAACTCTACTTTTCATATCAAAATCAACTCCTGAACGCAACAATTCTTCGGCTAAAAGCGGAATATCAAATCGATCCGAATTAAATCCGGCTAAATCTGAATCTTTAATCATATTGTAAACCTGACCGGAAAGTTCTTTGAAAGTAGGCTCATTTACTACTTTTTCGTCAGTAATTCCGTGGACTTGTGTGGACAAAAACGGAATTTTCATTTCCGGATTGACCAACCATGTTTTACTTTCTTTGTTTCCGTTTGGATAAACTTTAAAGATTGAGATTTCCACAATTCTGTCTTTTGCAACATCAACACCTGTCGTTTCGAGGTCAAAAAAGCAGATGGGTCTATTTAATTTAAGTTCCATTTTAAAATTTTAGGAGAGCAAATATAAGGGATTGAAATGACCTTTAGTGGGTTGTTTTCTTTTTTTTAAAATACTTTTAATAAATAAAATTAAAAAAACCCTTTCAGAGTTCAAAACACTAAAAGGGTTAATTTTCATATAAAAATTATCTAAAATTCTCTGTTTTCGCTGAAGCCTTCTAAATAATCAGCTACTCGTTTTACGAATTGTCCGCCCAAAGAACCATCTACCACACGGTGATCATAACTGTGAGACAAGAACATTTTGTGTCGGATTCCGATATAATCTCCGGTTGGAGCTTCAATTACAGCCGGAACTTTACGAATTGCTCCTAGTGCTAAAATCGCCACTTGAGGTTGGTTAATAATCGGTGTTCCGAAAACGCTTCCAAATGTTCCAACGTTGGTAACTGTATAGGTTCCACCTTGAATTTCATCTGGTTTTAATTGATTATTTCGAGCTCGGTTAGCCAAATCATTTACGGTTTTGGTTAATCCGACAAGGTTTAGCATATCTGCATTTTTGATAACAGGTACAATTAAATTTCCATTTGGTAATGCAGCTGCCATTCCTAAATTGATGTTTTTCTTTTTGATGATGTAATCGCCTTCAACAGAAATATTAATCATTGGGAAGTCTTTGATGGCTTTTGCCACGGCTTCCATAAATATTGGGGTAAATGTTAGCTTCTCGCCTTCTCTTTTTTCAAAAGCATCTTTAACTTTATTTCTCCAATTCACAATATTTGTTACATCCACTTCAATAAACGACTGCACGTGAGCCGATGTTTGCTTGGATGTGGTCATATAACCCGATATCAATTTTCGCATACGGTCCATTTCGATAATCTCGTCTTGACCGTTTACGGAAACCGGGATTTTTTTCTCTGGGGTTGGTTCTGTTTTTG
>JAKLIC010000152.1 GCA_022709825.1 Bacteroidota bacterium
TGCTTTTTTATCCAAAAAATAATCAGACACATCTTTTATTAATCGTTAGAAATACTTATCCAGGTGTTCATTCTTCTCAAATTGCTTTTCCAGGAGGTAAAGAAGAAGAGTATGATGAATCATTAGCTCATACTGCTTTGCGTGAAACAGAGGAAGAAATAGGAGTGCAAAGACATAAAATTGAATTGATAAAATCGTTTACAGAAGTTTATATTCCTCCAAGTAATTATCTTGTTTCTCCTTTTTTAGGGATTTGTCAATCTGAATTGAAATTTGAATTGCAAAAGGATGAAGTTGCCGGTATTATTGAACTTCCATTCAATGATTTTTTAGATGACAGAAAAGTGGTCATGAGAAAGCTATCAACATCTTATGCTAATGAAATTGATGTTCCAGCTTTTTTAGTAAAAGAGCACATTGTTTGGGGTGCCACTGCTATGATGATGAGTGAACTGAAAGAAACCATAAAATTGGTACTTTAATTAGTTTGTTTTTTATAAATTAGCCACCTTATTATTCTCCAATAAAATTATTATGGGATTGTTTAAAAGAAATCCTTTCGGACATATTCTATTACTTAAAAAGTGGCTCATCCGTTTTTTCGGAATGATTACACATCAACGTTACAGAGGGTTTAATCAAATGCATATTGAAGGTTCTGAAATTATCAAAAACTTACCTGATACTGGTGTTTTATTTATTTCTAACCATCAAACGTATTTTGCAGATGTTGTTGCTATGTTTCATGTGTTTAATGCCAGTTTGAGTGGGAGAGAGGACAACATCAAAAATGTGGGTTATATGTGGCATCCCAAATTAAATATCTATTATGTAGCGGCTAGTGAAACTATGCATGAAGGCATATTGCCTAGAATTTTAGCTTATGCCGGTGCAATCACGGTAGAACGAACTTGGCGAGCTAAAGGAAAAGATATTAAACGAGAAGTTAATCCGAACGATACTGAAAATATTAAAATAGCCTTGAATGACGGTTGGGTAATCACCTTTCCGCAAGGAACTACCCGTTCATTTAAACCGGTAAGAAAAGGAACAGCTCACATTATCAAACAGCACAAACCAATTGTAGTCCCTATTGTTATTGATGGTTTCAGACGTTCATTTGACAGAAAAGGACTCCGTATCAAGAAAAAAGGTATTCTTCAATCAATGGTCATCAAAGAACCGCTGGTTATTGATTATGATAATGAATCCATCGAAGAAATTGTAGAAAAAATAGAATTTGCGATAGAACAGCATCCATCACTTTTAAAAGTGATACCTGTTGAAGTACTTCAGGAACAAGAGGAATTAGATAAAAAAAGAAAGTGGGAATATTAATAATCCATCTTTTTTAATTCTTCATAGTTTTTATATAATTTTCTCATCAAGAATCCGTATATCATTCGGTAAAATAACCAAAATAAACCAAAGGTCACTGCAAATAAGGCAAAATAGATTAGTCCAATAATAACCCAAAATGTTTGAGGATTCATTTCTTTTGTGTTTTCGATAACTGAGTTCAGGTTTGGATCATACGTTATTTGTGAAATAACCACAATTATAAAAATAATGGCAAACATGGTCAAATTATACCAAATATAATATTGAACTGTTTTGCGGGTTTTTATAATCGAACTCATCAATTTTTTGACTGTTTCATTCGTTGATATAGTTTTAAAGTTTTTATAAAACAGGTAGATGAAAACTATTACAATTGCATAATTAAATCCGGTTATTATTTTAAAAAGTTTGTCAATATGATATATTTCTAAAGTCTTCAAATAATTATCATCCACTGTAAAAAAGCCAATACCTGACCAAATAATGAATTCAGCAATACTAATCATCAAAATCCATTTGACAATAGATGATGATCGTTTATGTATCATTGCATAAATTTGATTTTCAGTAACTTGTTCGTAAGAATGTGCATCCTTTTTCCAAGCTTTTTTTAATAAATCTAATTCCTCTGTCATGTTCCTACGGATTTACTATTTTTTTTAATTTTCCTTTAATTCTATTCATCTTCACTCGTGCATTTACTTCACTGATTCCTAATGTTTCGGCAATTTCTTCATAATCTTTGTCTTCCAAATACATAAAAACCAAAGCTTTTTCAATATCATTCAATTGTTGTACGGCTTTGTATAACAATTTAATTTGTTCTTCTTCTTCAAAATTATAATCTTCGGGAGCTACAAATTGTTTTTTGCCTTCCATGTCGGTGGTGGCAACGGTTCGTGTGCTTTTTCGATACAACGTAATGGCGGTATTCAACGCTACACGATAGGCCCAAGTAGAGAATTTTGATTCGCCTCGAAACTTCGGAAACGCTTTCCATAACTGAATTGTAATTTCCTGGAATAAATCATTATGAGCATCTTCACCGGATGTGTATAACCTACAAATCTTGTGAATAATGTTCTGATTTTCCTTTAATTGCTTGACAAAAGATTGCTCCAGTGAATTGCTCATGTCGTGTTAGTAGCTTGAGTGCTAAATTTGTTACAAGATAGTATTTTTTTCAGAAGCTAATCCCGCTTTTCATTGCAAGCTCTTTTCTCAAAATGTTTTTTTCAAGAGCTTCCTTTGGTCGCTTTGAACAAGCAAGAAAAAATACATTTTGTTTCAAGAGGCTTTCCATTTCAATCGGGGCTAAAAGTTTCAGGTTTCAAGTTTCAAAAATTTATCTCATTTTTTTAATCTGTGTTCAAAAAAACTAAAATCAAAATTATAAATTTCAGTTAAATTTCAACAAGAAAAAAAAAAGGAGTAATCCTTCAAATGTTAAAACTCCTTATCTTTACCATTCAAAACCTCAGAGCCTTAGTGCCTCAGAACCTTAGAACCTTAAAAAAAATGAACATCCCAAATACTAATCTTCCCAGAATCGTCATCATCGGTGGAGGTTTTGCCGGAATTGCCCTCGCCAAAAAACTAAAAAACCAACGAGTACAAGTTGTTTTACTCGACAAACATAATTACCATACGTTTCAACCACTTTTATATCAAGTGGCCACGGGCGGACTCGAAGCGGGTTCCATTGCATACCCCATTCGAAAAGTGGTTCAGGAGTATCAAAATTTTTATTTTCGCTTGGGTTTTGTCAACGAAATTGATACCAAGAACCAAAAAGTAAAAGCCGATATTGGCGAATTGCGGTATGATTATTTGGTATTGGCAACAGGTTCCAAAACCAATTTTTTTGGCAACAAAGAAATCGAACGCAATAGTGTGGCAATGAAAACCATTCCGCAATCGCTCAACATCAGAAGTTTGATTCTCGAAAATTTTGAACAAGCCTTGCTTACAAATGATATTCACGACCGACATAGTTTAATCAGCTTCGTACTTGTGGGTGGCGGACCCACAGGGGTAGAATTGGCCGGAGCTTTGGCCGAAATGAAAAAAGCCATTCTCCCCAAAGATTATCCCGATTTGGATGTGCGAAAAATGCAAATCAACCTTATCCAATCCAGTGATAGAATTTTGGATTCCATGAGTGAAAAATCATCTGATGCTGCTGAAGATTTCCTGATTAAATTAGGCGTAAATGTCTGGAAAAACGTTCGCGTTACCGGTTACGATGGCAGCACCGTTACCACCAATACCGACTTAACCTTTGAAACCGCTACAGTAATTTGGACAGCCGGTGTGCAAGGAGCATTGCCGTCCGGAATCGATGTAAACGCAATTATACCACGAGCAGATCGGGTAAAAGTAAATGAATTTAACCAAGTAGAAGGTTACGATAACATTTTTGCCGTAGGTGATATTGCCGCCATGATTTCCGAAGAAAATCCAAAAGGGCATCCCATGATGGCTCAGCCCGCTATGCA
>JAKLIC010000153.1 GCA_022709825.1 Bacteroidota bacterium
GGTGGAGCAGCACTACGTTCTGTTCTTGGACCGAAACCACCTGAACGGGGACCTGAACTTCTTTCTCCTCTGAATCCTCCGCCACCGCCTGAACTTCTTCCATTGTGGTCACGTCTTCCGCCACCATCATTTTTAGAAATTTCTACGTTGATTTTACGACCTTCCAATAACATTCCGTTTAACACATCCATTACTTTATCAGCGTGTTCTGCATCAGTATTAAAGAAGGAGAAACCTTCTTTTACATCCACTTTATACACATCTTCACGACCTAATTCTAACGTGTCGCGTAAAAAGTCTTTCAGTTGCATCCAATCGAAATTGTCACGTGAACCAATGTTTACAAAGAAACGGGTTGCTCCACTGTTGTTTTCTCTTGGTTCTCTGTCATCACGTTCGCGTCTTTCTGAACCGGATGATTGATTAGAGATGTCTCTGTTCTTTTTATAATAATTAATGAATCGGTTGAATTCTACCGATACCATTTTCTTGATTAATTCTTCTTTGCTCAATCCGTTTAAAACTTCGTTGATAGCCGGTAAGTAGTTGTCAATTTCATGATCAACTTCAGTATCTTTAATTTTAGTGGCTAAGTGCAATAATTGAATTTCACAGATTTCAATACCGGATGGTATTGTTTTCTCTTCAAATTTCTGTTTAATGATACGCTCAATAGCAGAGATTTTACGTAATTCACTTTTAGTAACAATTACAATGGATGTTCCTAATTTACCGGCACGACCTGTTCGGCCTGAACGGTGGTTATAGGTTTCAATTTCATCCGGTAATTGATAATTCACTACGTGTGTAATGTTGTCCACATCAATTCCACGAGCGGCAACATCGGTTGCTACCAACATTTGAATTTGTCTTCCTCTAAACGATTTCATCACACTGTCACGTTGTGCTTGTGATAAATCACCATGCAAAGCAGCGGCATTGTATCCGTCTTCAATTAGTTTTTCGGCAACGGCTTGTGTATCTCTTTTGGTACGACAGAAAACAACCGAGAAGATATCAGGGTTTGCATCGGCCAAACGTTTAAGAGCTTCATAACGGTCACGGGCATTGATTAAATAAAACTCATGAGATACTGTTGCAGATCCTGAGTTTTTTGTTCCTACGGTAATTTCTACCGGTTCGTGCATGAATTTTTTTGCAATACGCGACACTTCTGCCGGCATGGTTGCTGAGAATAACCAAGTGTTTTTCTCGTCTGGAGTGGTAGATAAAATGCTTACAATGTCTTCATAGAATCCCATGTTCAACATTTCATCGGCTTCGTCAAGAATACAATAGTTGATTTGGGTAATGTTTACCAAACCTCTATTAATCATATCTTGCATTCTACCCGGAGTGGCTACAATAATTTGAGCTCCTCTTTTTACTTCTCTGGCTTGTTCTGAGATGCTTGCACCTCCGTAAACAGCTACTACGTTAATTCCTTTTTCGTACTTAGAGTACAATTTAATTTCATTCGTAATCTGTAAACATAGTTCACGGGTTGGAGATAAAATTAAAGCC
This sequence comes from Bacteroidota bacterium, assembly GCA_022709825.1. Lineage (GTDB taxonomy): Bacteria > Bacteroidota > Bacteroidia > Flavobacteriales > Flavobacteriaceae > Flavobacterium. The sequence continues at coordinate 1,525 of JAKLIC010000153.1, forward strand.
TGCGTATTTCTATTGTTCGCATCAATTTTTTGGATAAGCGGGAAACCAAATGCTGCCGTTTTCCCTGTCCCTGTTTGAGCCAACGCAACTAAGTCTGTTTCTTGTTCCAATAAGAGGGGAATCGCTTTTTCCTGTACTTCGGTCGGATTTTCAAATCCTAGATCGATAATCGCACGCTGTAGCGATTCACTCAATCCTAATTGTTCAAATTTATTCATATAATATTTTAAATTGGGTGCAAAGGTACAGTTTAAAAACCATATAAACTAATGATGTTACCTATTGATTTTTAATTAGTTGGAGTATTTTGGATCAGGATAGGTAATTGGTTATGGGTAATAGGGATGAAAATCGAGAAAAAAATGTGATTATTTGATGCCTTTTTGTTTTAAAAACGCAACCAATTTTTCAACCGCCAAACCGCGATGACTGATTTTTGATTTTTCGCTCATAGACATTTCTGCAAAGGTGTTTGAATAACCATTGGGTATAAAAATTGGGTCATAACCAAAACCTGCTGAACCTCTTTTTTCGTGGATGATTTCTCCTTTTATAATTCCTTCAAATAAATGTTGATTACCATTTAGATTTAAACAGATTACGGTTTTAAATTGAGCTTTTCGATTTGTTTTGTCTGAAAGATTGTCGAGTAGTTTTGCCATATTATCATCAGCATTCTTTTGCTCTCCGGCATAACGGGCTGAATAAACTCCCGGGGCGTTATCTAAAGCGGCTACTTCTAAACCGGTATCGTCTGCAAAACAGGGATAGCCGTATTTTTCAGTAACATAATTGGCTTTTTGAATAGCGTTGCCTTCAATGGTGGGTGCTGTTTCCGGTATTTCTTCCAGGCAACCGATGTCTTTTAAACTTAAGATTTGTAGGGTGTTTGGAAGCAGTAATTGTATTTCTTTTATTTTGTTTGGGTTGTTTGAAGCGAATACTAATGGCATGGGTTCGTTGGTTTAGTTAGGCTGTTTTTTAACGTAGTCTTCAATAGCTTGGTTATCAATCATGACCTTCTTAATCACTCCGGTTCCGTTGCTGATGGCTACTTCAGCGTAGACTGATTTCTTGACATCGTTTACGCTTTCTGCATAGGTTTGTTCAGCCATGGGAGCTTTGTATTCGTTCATGTAATAACGGTCAAACGGATAGGAGACACTGATCTTTTGTATTGAATCATAATTGTTGGCGTAATCTACGGTGAGTTCTAAATAGTCGGTGCGTTCTTTCGGGGCTGCGGTGTAAATTTTATCCATCACGGCATAGCCTGTTGTGTCTTGTTTAAAGGTGGCATAAATGGTTTGATTATACTGATACCGATTGGCATTTTTAACGCCTATTGTGCTATTCGCAAAGCGTAAGGAGATATATTTTCCGCGGAAGGGATCATAGGGGTCAACGGGTTCACATTTGAATTTCATAATGGTTCCCGTATCTAAAATGTTTTGGTTTTGCCATATCATTTCCGTGGGGACATAGAGTTGTGCGGCGGCTACCAGCAGAAAGAGACCGAAGAGTAGGGCTTTAGTTTTCATGTTGTTTTCTTTTTTTGAGTAAGAAATAGTTGAGAGCAAAGAACCCGAAACCGACAATTATGAACATGACTCCGCGAACAATGAAGGTCATGTTTTCGTCAAAGAAGCGGCATCCGGTGAGGATGGCTATGATGAGTATTCCGAAATTGAGTCGTGCTATGCTGTGGGTTTTGTTTCCTTTCTGAATTTCTTGAAGTCCGAGTGATAGGATATAGAGGTTTGACAAAATGACGGTGGCAATTATGCTTACTTGGGCAGTGATAAAAAACACAGCAAGGGCTATAAAGTTAAAATGGAATAGCGTGAACGGGGTTGCTGCTTTTCTTTTGTTGAGCTGATAGAGTAAGAGGGCACAACCCACAAACAACGTAAGGGTGACGGTTAGTAACAAAGGTTCGGGGGCGAGGTTTTTGAGTAGGAGTGGTTTCCAAATGAAACGGAAACTGGCCATGTACAATAGGGTTAAACCGCCTAGTTTACCGATGGTTAAATAGCTGTTTGCAATGGTATGGTGGTGACGAAAGTAGGCTGTTTTTCCGAGGAGGTAGAAGAGGGCAATCAAGAAACCATAGGTGATAAAAATGAGTTCGTTGTTGTTTTTGTCGAGGCTTTCGAGGTTGATGAGTAGGGTGAGGGCAATAAACCAATGGTGGATGGTGGTGAAGTTGCCGTTGGGTTTTTGTTTAATTAATTGATAGTAGTGCGGTGCTACGGCAAGCAGGAGTAACCAAT
>JAKLIC010000154.1 GCA_022709825.1 Bacteroidota bacterium
TCCAAGACCAATTGTTTCTGATAACCAAATATTTAAACCTAAACCTCCGTTTACAGTTCCGGCACTGTTATCACCTAAGAAAGTGTAACCTCCACCAACGTGTACAGTAGGCTCAAAAGCTTTAAAAAATGTTCCAATGCTATAATTAACTACAGCATCAACACCGTAATACATTAAGTCAACATCTGCAACTACATATTCTCCATCTACTCTAGGTTGAACAAATTTTTCAAGTCTATTAAAAGACCCTGTTAACCCAAATGAAAAATTATCTCCTACGTATCTGGAAACAGAAAGGTAAGAAACTGAAGGTACAACACTCCAATAATCTTTAGCGTTAAAATATTCCGAAAACTGATCTGCAACACTACCAGCAGCACTTACTCGGCCACCGTCTAATGCATTAACCCCAAAGGTGAAAGCCCAAGGATTATCACTATCTTGTGCTTGCGAACTAAGTCCGGCAAACATAAAGATAGCTAAAACTAATTTGTTAAGATGTTTCATACTTGATTTGTTTTTTTATTTACAATATATTGTTAATTAGTGCAAAAATACGGTGTTTTAAATTAACTACAAAATTTAATGTTAAAAAAATTAATAAGAATACTAAACTAAAACTATATAATATTCAATATTTTTCCGACTTCAGTGAAAGCTTTAATGGCTTTGTCAAGGTGTTCTTTTGAATGTGCAGCAGACAACTGAACTCTTATTCTTGCTTTATCTTTAGGCACTACAGGGAAAAAGAACCCAATTACATAAATCCCTTTTTTCAATAATTCATTTGCCATCACTTGTGATAATTTGGCATCATATAGCATAACCGGAACAATCGCTGAATCACCATCAATAATATCAAACCCGGCATCTTTCATTCCTTTTTTGAAATAATTGGTATTCCATTCTAATTTATCGCGTAAAGCGGTGTCTTTCTCTAACAACTCAAACACTTTTAAAGAAGCTCCAACAATACTTGGAGCTAAAGAATTAGAAAATAAATAGGGTCTAGATCGTTGTCTAAGAATTTCTATAATTTCTTTTTTGGCAGTGGTGTAACCTCCCATCGCTCCACCTAATGCTTTTCCTAATGTCCCGGTAATTATATCTACTCTGCCCATTACTCCTTTTGCTTCCATCGTCCCTTTTCCGGTAGCTCCGATAAATCCAGCAGCATGACATTCGTCCACCATGACCATGGCATCGTATTTGTCTGCTAAATCGCAAATTTTATCTAATGGGGCAACCAATCCATCCATTGAAAAAACACCATCAGTCACAATTAATTTGAACCTACGTCCTTCTTCATTTGCTTTAATTAGTTGTTGTTCCAAATCAGCCATGTTGCTGTTTTCATAACGATAACGAGCTGCTTTACACAAACGAACACCATCAATAATGGATGCATGATTTAAACTGTCTGAAATAATAGCATCTTCCTCATTAAATAAAGGCTCAAAAACACCACCATTTGCATCGAATGCTGCAGCATATAAAATGGTGTCTTCTGTGCCATAAAAATGGGCAATTGTTTTTTCTAATTGTTTGTGAATATCTTGAGTACCACAAATGAACCGAACAGAAGACATTCCAAAACCATGTGAATCCAATGCGTCTTTTGCGGCTTGAATTACTTCAGGATGAGAAGATAATCCTAGATAATTATTTGCACAAAAATTTAAAACGGTTTCCCCGGTTGAAATGGTAATTTCTGCTCCTTGAGGTGATGTAATAATTCGCTCCTTTTTAAATATCCCATTATCTTCAATGGTTTTTAGCTCGTTTTGTAAGTGCTGTTGTATTTTACCGTACATATTATTTTTGTTTTTTACAAAGTTACTATTTCCAATGTTTCTCCAATATAAACTAATGCTTTTTTTATAACTTTAAACCCCATGTTGTGTAGTGCTGTTTCGTATATTTCTAATTGTTTTTGATGTTTTAAGTTTGGTTCGCCAGTTTTATAATCCAATAACATGGCTTGATTTTGTTGGTTAAATACAATTCTATCCGGTTTAATAATAGAATCGGATTTTCTCAAAATAGTTTGTTCATTCAGCGTTTTATTAGTTTCATCAAAAAATAAATTCAATTCAGGATGCGAGCAAACTTGAATGATTATTCTCTTCACTTCTTCTTTTTGTGAAACCGAAATTAATCCGCCTTCCAAAGCTTTGGAAATAGCCCATTCAATATCATTTCTGGTTTTGATATAAGACAATATTTCATGAATTACATTGCCATATTCAATGGCTTTTTGTTGATGTGTACCCCACATTAAACTCTCCCGTTGTGCAATTTTGATAGATTCAGAGTTTAATACTTCTTGGACTAACGGTATTGGTTTTAATTCTTGCGTTTTTTTTCCTGAAGAAGAAATTCTGCTTTCAGAACCCCATTCATAAGTAGTTTTATGCCTATCTAACAATCCTTTCTCTTCTAAAAATTTCAGAAAAAAGGAAGACATGTTGTTTTGGGAAATTTCACCTTTCGATGTTAAATTCATACCGGAAATAATATATAATTGTTCCTCAGCTCTTGTCATTGCAACATATAAAATATTGATATTGTCTAATAATTCTTCTTCCTTTTTTTGATGAAAAACCTGAGCAGCAGAATCACCTATTTCTTCTACGCTTTTATTATTGTCCACTAATATTTTAGGCAAAGAAATCAAATCAGATTCCGGTTCTATCCATAATTTATCTTTTGGTGATTTTGAATAATTCTCTTCTGCATATGGAAATAGTACAACCGGAAATTCCAATCCCTTGGCTTTATGAATAGTCATGATTCGAATGGCATTGTTGCCTTCCGGTGAAGGAATACTGAAACGATGTGCGTTCTCCTCCCAATAAAGCAAAAAATCTGAAATGCCGGACTGATTTTTGATGTCTCGGTCTAAAACCCGGTCTAAAAAATCTTGAATATAGGCGTTAGTTTGTTTTGGTTGAATGAACGTTTTTATACAACTTTCAACTACTTCATACAATGATTTTTTTCGTAATTTTTGAAAGGAGAAGATTAATTGAATAGAAGCCAACCAGTTTTCTAATGCCGATTCTGTTATAAAACTCATGCCCATTGCAATGAAATCATGAACCGAGCTGTTACTTTGCCTTTTAGTTCCGATATAATACAAAAAATGAGCTTTTGCCTCTTTATCTTCTCCATTTTTCAAAAACCTCAACAAGGCTATTATAAAACTAACTTCCGAAGAGTTTTGTAGCAAAAGTGTTTCAGAAGACACAATTGGGATACTGTTTTCCGTTAAAAAAGTAGCTATTTTTACACCCGGTTCTTTTTTTCGGGTTAAAATAACCATATCGCGGAAAGCGAAGTTTTTAGATTGCACTTTCTGAATGGTTTGAAGTATTGCCTCTAAATAAAGTTCGTCTTTTTCAACATCTTCCTCCCAGTCAGATTTTGATGGAATAAAAGAAAGATTTACATAACCGCCTTTTTTGGAATTTTCTTTTTGATGACTATGATTTTCATATAAATCTTTATAATCAGGATATTGGAATTCATTCGATAGAAATTGGAAAAACTGATTATTAAAATCAATCACTTCTGAATAACTTCTCCAATTGGTATCTAAATGAAAAAGTTTTTTATCCGGATTTACAAACGGATTTTTGGTTTTACTCAATTCAATAAACTGTTCTGCTTTTCCTCCTCGCCAGCGATAAATAGATTGTTTTGGATCGCCTACAATCATGAGCGACCCTCTTTCGCCTCCTAAATCTTCACTTGACAAGGCATTGTCAATC
>JAKLIC010000155.1 GCA_022709825.1 Bacteroidota bacterium
ACTGACGTAATAATTTTCAGGATTAAGTTTGATGACACCAAATTGTTGTTGAATTAACATTAAGGCAATAGCTATACAATTTCCCCAAAGTAATCCACGGAGAATAATATGGAAGGCATTGAAAAGAAATATTTTACGAACCATCCAGTTATCAGCTCCTAAAGCTTTTAGAATTCCTATCATTTGGGTTCTTTCCAAAATGAGAACAAGTAGTGCTACAACCATGTTTATAGTGGCCACTAATATCATAATTACTAATATTACAATAATATTAAAGTCGAATAATTGCAACCATTCAAATATGTAAAAATACTTGTCAATTATGGTTTTGCTGTCCAACATATATGAGGTCTGCTCATAAACTTCTTCTCCTTTTTGCTCTATTTTGGTAAAATCATCAATAAATACTTCAAAAGCTCCAACTTCATCAGGTTGCCAACGGTTGATTCGTTGTACATGGCGAATGTCTCCTAATATATATGTAGCATCAAATTCCTGAAATCCGGAATTATAAATTCCTGAAATAGTAAAAACCCGTAAGTTTGGCATTTCATTACTATCTTCTTTCATGAAAAAAGTATTGAACTTATCTCCAACTTTAAGATAAAGTCGATTCGCCAAATACTGAGAAATGAGCACTTCCGGATTTAAGTCTCCAGAAACGTTGGGTGATTTTCCTTCAACAATATACTCCGTAAGATTTTCCCATTTATAATCACTGCCTACTCCTTTGAAAATAATACCTTCAAAAGCCTTTTCTGTTCGAATTATTCCAGCTTTACTGGCAATAGCTTGAATATGGTTAACTCCCTCGACAGAAGTAAACTTCGGGTAAAAATCCTGCTTATTTGAAACGGGTACTTTACTGACTTCTGATTGATTATCGTCAAAATTAGAAATAATGATATGACCATTAAATGCTGAAACTTTCTGGCGTATTTTTTGCTGTAAACCAAGACCGGTAGCCACTGAAACTATCATCATGATTATTCCAATTGCAATAGCGGTAATAGCAATTTTAATAATTGGTTTAGATATACTACTTTTATGGTCTTTTGCAGTAGTAAGTCTTTTGGCTATAAAATATTCTAATTTCAAGGTATGTATAATAAACGGATGTTCAAAAATACAGTTTTATTCTTTGTTTTGCTAATTGTTTTGAGCGGATGTTCAGTAAAGAAACAAGTTATTGCAGATAATAATAAAAACATTGTTATCAGTGAAGCGGTTTCTACTGTGGATATCATCACAGGAGCAGAAAATTTTTCTGCTTATTTGCCCTTATTACAAGATAAAAAAGTCGGTGTAGTTACAAATCAAACAGGAATTGTAAACTATAAAATTCCATATTCTACAACAATAGCAGATGGAAAACCACTACGGCCAATTACAAAACATTTAGTTGATTATTTATTGGAGCACGGGATAGCTGTTGAAAAAATCTATGCTCCTGAACATGGTTTTAGAGGAGTTGCAGATGCGGGAGAGCTAATTGTAGATGGAAAAGATGCTAAAACAGGCCTGCCAATTGTATCACTTTATGGTGATAATAAAAAACCAAAGCCTGAACAATTGGAAGGAATTGATATTCTACTCTTTGATTTACAGGATGTCGGTGCTCGATTTTATACCTACATTTCATCGCTACATTATGTTATGGAGGCATGTGCGGAAATTAATCTTCCACTAATTATTTTAGATCGACCAAATCCGAACGGTGCTATTGTAGACGGTCCAATTTTAGAAAAAGAATTTACCAGCTTTGTTGGAATGCATCCAATTCCGGTTTTACATGGCATGACAATTGGTGAATATGGTAAAATGATTAATGGAGAAAAATGGTTAAAAGACAGTATTCAATGCAATTTGACAGTCATTCCTTGTTTACATTATCGCAGGGATATGGACTATAGTTTGCCTGTAAAACCATCTCCAAACTTACCAAATGACAAAGCAATTAATTTGTATGCAAGTTTGTGTTTTTTTGAAGGCACTAATGTCAGTGTTGGTCGAGGAACTGATAAACAGTTTCAAATTTACGGTTCTCCTTTCTTACCCCAAGGCGATTTCAGTTTTATGCCATTACCAAATTTAGGTTCTAAAAACCCACTCCACAACAATGTGGTTTGTCATGGAGAAGATTTGTCTGAAATTAGCCCAGTAAAGCGACTCCGGTTAAAATGGCTGATTGAAGCTTATGAAAACACTGCTGATAAATCAACTTTCTTCACTCCTTTTTTTACAAAACTGGCCGGAACAAAACTCTTGAGAGTACAAATAGAACAAGGATTATCTGAAAAAGAAATACGAAACACTTGGGAAAAAGGTTTAGAGGAGTTTTTAGAAATGAGAAAAACTTACCTTATCTATAATTAGCCTAAACGTCAACAATAATATCTGAGTTTATTTTCAATAGTTCCTTGATAAAATCTTCTCTGTTTTTAGGTGAAATATAAATTTCATCATATTTATTATAAACTATTGCGATACGATCAAGCGATGCTGCGGGAGAACTCAATGGAATATTTGTTTTATAAATTCTTTTAATAGTCTTAATTTCTATTTTATAAATCCATATTTTTAAAATTTCAGTATCTATTTTATATTTAATAGAATGTATAAACCACATTAAAATGGAAAGTATTCCAAAAAAAACAAATGAAATAACATACTGCTTTTCAATAATACCATCAACTAAAGGATATCCAAAAACACCTAGAATCAGTACATTTAACCACCAATCCACTTTTGATTTATAAACTTTCATACTACAAGGGAAGATTCTTCTTCATTTCTTCTACAATATTAAAAGCAGCCGGACAAATAGCGACATTTTTCAACGTTAAGTCAGAAATTTGGTAAAACTTTTTTCGGTCAGTATGTGGAAATTCACGACAGGCCTTTGGACGAACATCATAAATCATACAATAATTTTCCGCATCAAGAAAAGTACATGGGACACTTTTCAAAACATAATCATTTTCTTCATCGATTTGCAAATATTGGTCAATAAACTGCTGTGGTTTTTGTTTGAAATGTTTAGCTATTCTTTCAATATCAGCCGATGTGAATAAAGGTCCGGTTGTTTTACAACAGTTTGCACAATTTAAACAGTCTGTTCGTTTAAACTCGGCCTCATGCAAATCCTGCATTACATAATCTAAATTTTTAGGCTGCTTCTTTTTTAACTTATCAAAATACTTTTTGTTTTCGATATGCTTATCTTTGGCAAGTTTTCCGAGTTCGTTTAATGGTGGTTTCAAGTTTAAAGTTTAAAGTTGAGCTGCAAAATTAATCAACATTTAACTTGAAACCTTAAACTTTAAACAAAAGAAATGAAAGACCTTTTTGGAAAAGCCATTTTAGATTTTCAAACGGGAAATAATCCGGAAGATTTAATTACAGAAACGACTATTTCGGAATCGGATGAAATGAGTGTTGCCTATTTGTTTCGAGGTTTTGAGGAAATGCCAAAAATGGAACAAAAGGCGTTATCCATTTCAAAAGGAAAAATTTTAGATGTCGGTTGTGGAGCCGGAAGTCATTCTCTATATCTTCAAGAAAAAGGCTTTGATGTAACACCAATTGACATTTCACCCAATGCTATTAAAGCCTGTCAGTTACGTGGATTAAAAAAAGCTACTGTTCAGGATGTAATGTCAATGAAAGAGGAACAATTTGACACCATTTTATTATTAATGAATGGTGCCGGAATGTGTGGGCGATTGAAA
>JAKLIC010000156.1 GCA_022709825.1 Bacteroidota bacterium
TTCGATGATGTCAATGGTGTCGACATCAATTTTAGATAATGCTTTTTCGTCTTTTTTCTTATCATCAGGAGTAGCGGTAGCAGATACTACTTTTTTCTTTTTGGCACCTTCAATAACTTCGATAAATATAAACCGATCACACGCAACAATAAATGGGTTAGGTGTTTTCTTCTCGCCGATGCCAATTACTTTCATACCAGATTCTCTAAGTCGAGTGGCTAATCTGGTGAAATCACTATCGCTTGAAACGATGCAAAAACCATCAACTTTATCAGAATATAGAATATCCATGGCATCGATAATCATAGCAGAATCGGTTGCATTTTTTCCGGTGGTGTACCCATATTGCTGAATTGGAGTGATAGCATTTTCGAGCAAAACACTTTTCCAGCCTTTGTCGGGTAGTTTTGTCCAATCACCATAAATTCTTTTTGTGGTAGGGGTTCCGTATTTTGCAATTTCTTCCATCATTCCTTTAACATTGCTGAAGGGAACATTGTCAGCATCAATTAAAACGGCCAGTTTTAAATCATCTTTATCTCGTTGGCTCATGAATAGGTCTATTTTTCTAGTTCAAATATAGTTAAAATACCTCATTTTAACCGCATATTGGTTGTAAGTTGAGAAGTAAAACACTCCGTTTTACAAATCTTGTAATTTCGCAACTAAAAATAGTATGAAATAATTATAGAAATGTTTACTTTTGTCGCGTTTTTACACACCAAATTAAATATATTAATTTATCATGGTTAAAGATTTATTCGAGAGAATTCAAAACAATAAAGGTCCGTTAGGAAAATGGGCTTCGCAAGCAGAAGGTTATTTTGTTTTCCCAAAATTAGAAGGCGAATTGGGACCTCATATGCAGTTTCAAGGAAAAGATATTTTAAACTGGAGTTTGAATGATTATTTAGGGTTAGCTAATCACCCGGAAGTTCGTCAAGCAGATATTGATGCAGCAATTCAATATGGTGCAGCCTATCCGATGGGAGCTCGAATGATGAGCGGTCACACGAATGCACACGAGCAATTAGAGAATGAATTAGCTGCTTTTGTTAAGAAAGAATCGGCTTATTTGTTGAACTTCGGATACCAAGGAATCATGTCTACCATTGATGCATTGGTTACTAAAAATGACATTATCGTTTATGACGTTGATGCACACGCTTGTATTATTGATGGTGTTCGTTTACATATGGGAAAACGATTTACGTATCGTCACAACGATTTGGAAAGTATGGAGAAAAACCTTCAACGTGCTACTAAAATGGCTGAAGAAACAGGTGGAGGAATTCTATTTATTACCGAAGGAGTATTTGGAATGCGTGGTCAACAAGGAAAATTGAAAGAAATTGTTGCTTTCAAAGAAAAATACAATTTCCGTTTGTTAGTTGACGATGCACATGGTTTTGGTACACTGGGAAAAACAGGAGCCGGAGCAGGAGAGGAGCAAGGTTGTCAGGATGGAATTGATGTGTATTTCTCTACGTTTGCAAAATCCATGGCAAGTATTGGGGCATTCATTGCTGCAGATAAAGATATTATTGATTATTTAAAATACAATTTACGTTCGCAAATGTTTGCCAAAGCATTACCAATGATTCAAACTGTTGGTGCTTTAAAACGGTTGGAATTGTTGCGTAATCACCCGGAATTAAAAGATAAATTGTGGGAAAATGTAAATGCATTGCAATCAGGTTTAAGAGCCAGAAACTTCAATATTGGTGACACAAATACTTGTGTAACGCCGGTTTATTTAGAAGGAAGTGTACCGGAAGCAATGGTTATGGTGAATGATTTAAGAGAAAACTACGGTATTTTTCTTTCTATCGTTATTTATCCCGTTATACCAAAAGGAATAATTTTGTTGAGAATGATTCCAACGTCATCTCATTCATTAGCAGATATTGATAGAACATTAACTGCTTTTGAGGCTATTCGCGAAAAATTAGTGAATGGAACGTATAAAAAAATTGCAGAGACTACTACAGTTGATGTTTCTTAATGTAAAAGCTGTAAGCTTTTAGCTTTTAACACGAACTAGAAAATATATTAGTATATTTATAGAACCACTTCTAAAAAGGAAGTGGTTTTGTTTTTATAAATCTTTTCGGTAAGTTCTTCTTTTTCGGTCTATGTGCGAATTGAAGTTTTTCCAAAGATTATGAATGGCATTATTTTCTTCTAATTCAGGAGTTCGATTACAAATTTCTATTCCTTTTTCTTTAAAAACATTGTAGTATTCCCTGAAAATAATTGCGGTAAGTCCTTTGTTTAGATATTCCTGTTCAATTCCGATTAAATAGAATAAAACTTCTTTACTGTGTTTTTTGGCTTTTAATAAATGATAAAACCCAAAAGGGAACAAACGTCCATTTGCTTTTTGCAAGGCTTCTGAGAAACCCGGCATGACAATACTGAAAGCAACCATTTTATCATTTTTATCTAAAATAAACAGAATATATTCAGGATTTATAAATGGGATGTATTTCTTTTTAAAATACTCTTTTTGTCTGTCAGAAACTGCCACAAAGGAGGCTAGCTTCGCATAGCTGGTATTGAATAAATCAAACATTTTATCCACATAGGGAATAATATCTTTTGTTTTAGTAAACGTAACTGTTTTCAGACTATATCTTTTTTCAATCAAATCACTTGCTTTTGCAAAAGTTTCCGGCTTTACATCTGAAAAAGAAAAAACACTTTCAAAATACTCTTTTTCCCGAACGTAGCCAAGTTGCTCTAAATGGTCTTTGTAATAGGGATAATTATACCAAGTTATCATAGACCCCATTCGATTGAACCCTTCGGTTAAAACGCCCACTTTATCAAGATTTGAAAAACCCATTGGACCTTCTACATATTCCAACTTGTTTTTTCTACCGAGTTCATACACTTTTTCCAAGAGAGCTTTGGTTACTTCGATGTCGTCTATTACATCCCACCAACCAAATCGAACTTTCTTTTTTTGCTGGTTATTTACTTCTTCCCAATTGATAATTGCCGAGATTCTACCAACAATTTTATTGTCGCGATAAGCCAAATAAAAATAGGCTTCGGCATTATCAAAAGCCGGATTTTTCACTTTGTCAAAAGTTTCTAATTCGTCATCAATTAAGGGAGGAACCCAATAGGGATGATTTTTATATAAAGAAAACGGAAATTTAACGTAATCGGTTAAACTCTTTTTTGAAATGGCTTCAACTATAGTTATCATATGCTTATCCTTCAACTTCGTCCACTCGTTTTTTAGCTTCTTTCTTTTGTTTGTCTTTTTTCTTTTTCGAACCGACTCTTTTTTCGGCTCCTTCACCTATTTCCACTTTTATCGGTTCATATTTTTCATCAAATCGCCAGGATATACCCACGCCACCATAAAGAATTGATGGAGTATCTTTAAAATTAGTACTGATTGAGCCGTCAATTTGTAAATTAGATTTAAGTAAATAGGCCGCACCACCTCTAAGAATTGAATCGGAATAATAATCACCATTAATTCCTTGGTTTTCAATAAAACCGGACCATTTTTCATTAAATCCTCGTGTTAAAGTTAAGATGTAAGCCAATGAACTATAATCAGTAGTGAATTTATCATAATAAATATTAGTAACTAAAACCCAACTGGTACCAAAATGATTTTGAGCAATAATCATCACTTTCGGACTTATTGTTGCTTCATCAGGATAGGCATAATCTTCGTT
>JAKLIC010000157.1 GCA_022709825.1 Bacteroidota bacterium
AAATTTTGAATTCAGAAGAATCTGTTACTTGTATTATTTTAAACATAACAGTAGTATCAGAAACCGTAATGAGTTTACGTTCTTCTTTTGAAAACTTTTGAGCAAAAGTTAAGGTTGAAAAGCAAAAGAAAATAAGTAACCAACCGTTTCTTTTCATCTTACTTTTGATTCACCACCTCTTTGATTTCGTCAATAATTCGCAAAGCTAATTTGTCGGCTTCCTGTTGCGTTGGTGCTTCAGTATAAATACGAATTATCGGTTCAGTATTCGATTTACGTAAGTGAACCCATTCTGTTGCAAAATCAATTTTAACTCCATCAATGGTAGAAATATTTTCATTTTTATATTTATCCGTCATAGCAACTAAAATAGCATCAACATCTATTTCGGGTGTCAATTCAATTTTATTTTTACTCATATAATATTGTGGATAGGAAGCTCTCAATTCCGCCACTGTTACATCTAAATTTGCTAAATGGGTTAAGAACAAAGCAACTCCAACTAAACTATCACGACCATAATGCAATTCAGGATAAATAATTCCCCCATTTCCTTCACCTCCAATAATGGCCTGAGTAGATTTCATTAATTCAACAACATTCACTTCACCAACAGCACTGGCTTGGTAACTACCTTTGTGTTTTTCTGTAATGTCTCGTAATGCTCTGGAGGATGACATATTTGAAACTGTATTCCCGGGAGTTTTACTCAAGACATAATCGGCAACTGCCACTAATGTATATTCTTCACCAAACATTTCTCCGTCATTAGAAATAAATGCTAATCGGTCGACATCTGGATCTACTACAATTCCGAAATCGGCTTTTTCTTTTAAAACCAAAGCACAGATATCCCCTAAATGCTCCTTTAATGGTTCCGGATTATGTGGGAAATGACCATTTGGTTCACAATATAATTTGACTACCTCCACTCCCATTTGTTCCAATAAATTTGGGATTACAATTCCTCCGGAAGAATTAACACCGTCCACTACCACTTTAAATTTTCTTTTAGCAACAGCATCCGCATCGACTAATGGCAAGTTCAACACCTCATCAATGTGAATATCCATGTAAGCATCATTGATAGTGATTTCTCCTAAACTATCTACATCAGAAAAATTAAAAGCTTCAGAGTCCGCAATTTCTAATATTTTTGCTCCTTCTGCCCCATTTAGAAATTCTCCTTTCTCATTTAATAATTTTAAAGCATTCCACTGCTTTGGATTGTGTGAAGCTGTTAATATGATTCCGCCATCAGCCATTTCCAAGGGAACAGCAACTTCAACAGTTGGCGTAGTAGAAAGTCCTAAATCAATAACATCAATACCTAAACCAATCAATGTATTAACTACTAAATTATGAATCATTGGTCCTGAAATTCGGGCATCACGGCCAACTACTACTTTTAATTTTTCTTTAGCATTGGCATTTTTCAACCAAGTTCCATAGGCTGATGCAAATTTAACAGCATCGACAGGAGTTAAATTATCACCAACTTTCCCACCAATAGTTCCACGAATTCCCGAAATTGATTTTATAAGTGTCATTAATTTTTGTTTTAAATTAAAGTACAAAGATAAAAAGGAACTCCCTTTTTTGCTTTCCCTTTTATCGAGTTTTTTAACATTTAATAGAGTGTAAAAAGTAGTTTATTTTTCAATACGGATAAAGTTTCCTATTTTTACTGATACCAAATTATAAAGAAACATGAATTTTCTGGCTCATATTTATCTTTCCGGTGATGATGACCTCGTCAAAATTGGGAATTTTATGGCGGATAGTATTCGTGGACAAAGTTATAATGATTATTCACCTTATATTAAAAAAGGCATATTACTGCATCGTGCAATTGATACTTTTACAGATGCACACCCCATCTTCAGAAAAAGCAAACACCGATTACATGAAAAATACGGACATTACTCGGGTGTAATTATCGATATTTTTTATGACCATTTTTTAGCAAAAAATTGGAAAAAATATTCTGCTATATCTTTAGAAGAAACTGCATCAGCATTTTACGAAAATTTACAAATCAATTATGATTTACTCACAGAACCAATAAAAAAAATGATGCCCTATATGATTGCCCGAAATTGGCTAGTTAGTTATGCAACAATTGAAGGTTTAGCTATGATTTTATTTCAAATGGATCATAGAACCAAAAATAGGGTTGCAATGCATGAATCAATCGTAGAATTAAAAGAATTTTATTCCGAGTTTGAAGATGAATTTACTCAGTTCTTTGAAGAAATTCGACTACATTGCAAAGAAAAAATTGCCACTTTATGAAAAAATACTCACTGCTTTTACTAATCCTTTTTTTAAGTTGCAAAACAGAAAAAAATACTGTTCTACCAATTGGCTTGGTCACTTCAAAAGCAATGGTGGTTTCAGCTCGGGAGGAAGCTTCGCAAATTGGTGTACAAATCATGGAAGAAGGTGGCAATGCCTTTGATGCAATGATTGCAACAGAGTTAGCTTTAGCAGTTTCCTACCCTTATGCCGGAAATATTGGCGGTGGTGGATTTATGGTTTATCGAAAATATAATGGAGAAACCGGAAGTTTGGATTATCGCGAAAAAGCCCCTTTGGCAGCAACTAAATACATGTATTTAGACGAAAAAGGTAATGTAATTAAAGGTTTAAGTACCGAAACAGGATTAGCAATAGGCGTTCCCGGAACCATTGCCGGAGTTTTTGAAGTTCATAAAAAATATGGCACATTACCAATGGAAACCATTCTAAAACCGGTCATAGATTTAGCTAGAAATGGTGTTTTAGTTACCCAAAAACAAGAAGAACGTTTAAACAAATACCGAAAAGCGATAGTTAAAGCAAATGGTTCCGAAACTTTATTTTCTTATCCTTTTCAAACAAATGACACGATTAAATATGAAGCTTT
Organism: Bacteroidota bacterium; assembly: GCA_022709825.1. Taxonomy (GTDB): domain Bacteria; phylum Bacteroidota; class Bacteroidia; order Flavobacteriales; family Flavobacteriaceae; genus Flavobacterium. Next base: position 2,909 of record JAKLIC010000157.1, read on the forward strand.
AGCCAACACGTTGGAACGCATCGCTAAAAATGGTCGGGATGAATTTTATAAAGGTGAAACGGCACAAAAGTTAGTTAACTTTTTACAAGCTAAAGGCAGTATTATTACCTTGGAAGATTTAGCTTCCTATGAAGTAAAATGGCGTGATCCGATTGTAAATTCTTATCGGGATTATAAAATCATTTCAATGGCACCACCAAGTAGCGGCGGAATAACTTTAGGACAAATTTTAAAAATGATTGAACCGTTTGATTTAGCTAAAATGGGACATAACTCTGAACAATACATTCAAGTAATTGTAGAAGCGGAACGAAGAGCTTATGCCGATAGAAACCATTTTTTAGGTGATCCTGATTTTGTAAAAGTCCCAGTTAATGAGCTCTTAGATGAAACGTATTTAAAGGACCGAATGGCTACTTTCTCCTTTGAAAAAGCAACAAAATCGGATGATGTTTCATATGGTGAAATTATCTTTTCAGAGAGTACCGAAACCACTCACTATTCTATTATTGACCCCTTTGGAAATTCAGTTTCGGCTACAACAACCATTAATGATGCTTACGGCTCCAAATTGTATTGTGACGAATTAGGTTTTTTTCTCAATAATGAAATGGATGATTTTTCTGCTAAACAAGGAGTTCCTAATATGTTTGGATTGGTAGGTTCTGATGCCAATAGTATTGCCCCTCAAAAACGTATGTTAAGTTCGATGACACCAACTATTGTAGAAAAAAACGGAGAGCTTTTTATGGTCGTGGGAACTCCGGGAGGATCTACGATTATCACTTCGGT
>JAKLIC010000158.1 GCA_022709825.1 Bacteroidota bacterium
CACGGTCAAGGAAGAAGTTTATTCGAGTATTTAATGAAAAACGGTGTGATTACCGATTGGCGTGAACCGAACGTGATTCGATTGGCACCGGCTCCATTTTACTCTTCTTTTGAAGATATGTATGAATTTGGACAAATTTTGAAGAGGGGTATAGCAAAACCTTAGCACCTTAGTTACTCAGAACCTTAGTACCTTAAAAAATGACAAAACAAGAAATACTCAAAACCTTCGATCCAAGCCAGCCCGGTTTGGCCGATGCTACTATTTTTGGATTACCTTTTTCCATTGAAGACAGCGAAATTATCGTAATTCCTGTACCTTGGGAAGTAACTGTAAGTTACGGTTCCGGAGCATCTAAAGGTCCGGAAGCCATTTTAGATGCTTCATTTCAAGTAGATTTAAACCATCAGGAGTTTCCTGAATTATGGAAATTAGGCATCTTTTTAGATGAATCACCAAAAGGGATTAAAAAAAATTCCAAAAAATATAAAAAACAAGCTGCACCTATCATTGAAGCTTTAGAAAGTGGAATGATAATAGATCATCATCCCGGATTAAGAAAAGATTTAGAAGAGATTAATTACGCTTGTTCTGATATGGTGGAAGCTGTTCGCGAAAAAACGTTACATTGGTTAGAACACGGTAAGAAAGTTGTGCTTTTAGGCGGAGATCATAGTACGCCACTTGGGTATTACCAAGCTTTAGCTGAAAAGCACGATAGCTTTGGAATTCTTCATCTTGATGCTCACATGGATTTTAGAATTGCTTATGAAGGTTTTACATATTCTCATGCCTCTATCATGTATAACGCTTTGCAAATTCCACATATTTCTAAAATAGTTCAAGTAGGAATTCGTGATTTTTGCGAACAAGAAGTAGAAGTTGCAAAACAACAAGGTAGTAGAGTAGTCGTTCACACCGATTCTGATTTGAAAAGAGAAACCTTTGAAGGTAAAACATGGCAACAACAATGTGACCAAATTATTGCCGTTTTACCACAAAAAGTTTGCATCAGTTTTGATATTGATGGTATGTATCCTTGGTATTGCCCAAATACAGGCACTCCGGTTCCGGGTGGATTTTCATTTGAACAAGCTGCTTATTTGTTGAGTCGTTTAGCCGAAACCGAAAAAGAAATCATTGGTTTTGATTTAGTAGAAGTGTCTCCCGGAGAAAATGATGATTGGGACGGAAACGTTGGTGCACGAATGTTATTTCACATGTGTGGTGTTTTAGCCAAAAACAATAAAATGAATGTCGGTGATAGAATAAATTTTCCAAGAAGTTAATTGCAAATACAAAATTTTAAACCATTAAGCAGTTAAGAAATTAAGTTATACAAACTTAATGTTACTTAATTTCTTAATGGTTTTTTGTAACTTTAAATCAAATTCAATTGTCATGAAAAGACTCAAAAAAATCGTTGTCGTTATATTTATTCTTTTTGTCATTTTAGCTATTAGTGTTGTGAGTTACGGTTATTTTTTAACCCCTAAATACGATGGCGAATTAGCATTAAATTCTATCCAAAAAGAAACCACCGTTTATTTTGATGAATACGGAATTCCACACATTTATGCTGCTTCGCAAAAAGATGCAATGACCACATTAGGTTATGTACATGCTCAAGATCGATTGTGGCAAATGGAACTGATGCGAAGAATTGCTCCGGGAAGATTGTCCGAACTCTTTGGTTCAGTTATGCTTAAAAATGACAAATTTTTTACCGGTTTAGGCATTGATGAAGATTCAGAAAAAGCAATTGCTCAATTGGATAAAAATAGCGAAAGTTATCAATTAACATTAGCTTATTTGGACGGAGTTAATCAGTTTTTAGAAGAAGGTCCAACGCCAATTGAGTTTCAATTGGTTGGCGTTACTAAGGAAAAATTCACCATCAAAGATGTGTATAATATTTTTGGGTATATGTCTTTTAGTTTTGCAATGGCTCAAAAAACAGATCCGCTGTTAACCGATATTCGCGATGAATTCGGAATGGATTATTTAAAAGATTTTGGCATCGATGGCTCGTTGGCTCATACCCAACTAAAAAGTTTTAAAGGAAAATCAGAAGCATATGTTGAAATTTCAAAATCAGTCACTTCCTTATTAGAAAATTCACCGATTCCATCATTCATAGGAAGTAACAGTTGGGTAGTTGGACCACAAAAAACAAAAAGCGGCAAAGTATTATTTGCAAACGATCCACACATAGGATTTTCACAACCGGCTACTTGGTATGAAGCTCACATCGTGACACCCGGTTATGAAATGTATGGCTATTATTTAGCCGGAACGCCTTTTCCACTTTTGGGTCACAATCGCCAATATGCCTATGGTTTAACGATGTTTGAAAATGACGATATGGATTTGTTTTTGGAAACCAATAATCCCGAAAATGAAAACGAATACCAATCTCCGGAAGGATATAAAAACTATCAAATTTCTGAAAAAACAATCAAAGTAAAAGACAGTACGGATGTTGTTTTGAAAATTAAAAAATCGCATCACGGACCTTTAATGAATGGTTTGGTGGATGGTTTGAAAGACGACAAACCCGTATCAATGTGGTGGACCTATTTGCACCATAAGAATCAAATTTTAGATGCGGTTTATGCCCTTTCGCATGCGAAAAATGTTGACGATTTTCATCAAAGTATCGAATTGATTGCCGCTCCCGGATTAAATATTATGTATGGCGATGCCAAAGGAAACATCGCTTGGATTACTTCCGGTAAATTGTATAAAATGCCTGAACAAGTCAACGCCAATTTTATTCTTGATGGTTCAAACGGAAATGACGAACAAAAAGACTACTATGATTTTTCTGAAAATCCTTATGCTATTAATCCGGATTGGAAGTATGTCTATTCTTCCAATAATCAAGTGGAACCTATAAATGGCTATTTATACCCGGGTTATTATTTACCGGAAGATCGAGCGAAACGAATCGTTCAATTACTCGAACCCAAAAACGATTGGACAAAAGAGGATTTTATGAACATGATTACGGATGAAACTTCTTCCGTGGCTCCAACAGTTGCCAAAAATATGATTAATTCCATCAGTCAAGAAGTCTTGTCTGAAAATGAAAAAGCAGCCATTTATATTTTATTAAAATGGAAAGGTTCCAATGCATTGAGTGATGTGGCACCCACTATTTACAATAAATGGATGTATTTGTATTTAAAAAACACTTTTGAAGATGAGTTAGGAAAAGACCGATTTTCTGTTTTGTTGAATACACACATCATGAAACAAATGATTGCTTTTCAAACTTCTAATGAATCGTCACCTTGGTGGGATGATGTTTCTACAAAGGATAAGTCAGAAACCCGAACGGATATTTTGACAAAATCCTTCCAAGAAGCTATTCTGCAACTTGAAAAACAATTAGGAAACGATTTGAATGCGTGGACATGGAATAAAGTTCATTCAGTAGAACACAAACATCCTTTAGGTGAAGTAGCTGCGTTACGAAGTTATTTCAATGTGGGTCCGTTTGAAATTAATGGTTCCAATGAAGTCATCAATAATTTGATGTTTACGTTTACCGAAGCCGGAAATCACCAAGTAAAAGCCGGACCTTCCACCCGCAGAATCATCGATTTTTCAGATATTGAAAACAGCGTGAGCATTCTTCCCACCGGACAATCGGGAAATCCATTGAGCG